>JAOUJX010000111.1 GCA_029882955.1 Gammaproteobacteria bacterium | reverse complement strand
GGTCGTATAGCCAAACTCTTTTCCTACTTACTAGAGCATAGCCCAACTTTATGAAACTATTAGAATAAATCTGTCTCAGGAGTTGCATCATGATCGAAGATTCCAGTCCGACATTTTGGTTTTAACACGTATCAGGGCCTGGCTATGGAGCTGACATATCCGCGATTCGGTAACTTCCAGAACTTCACCAATTTCCCGGAAATTGAGCTCGTCATGGTAATACAGTGACATCACCAGCTGTTCTTTTTGAGGCAGGGCCTTTATCGCTTGAGCCAGTTTTTGCTGATATTCTTCACTACCCAGGTTTTGCTCTGGTGTGCTTTCGGTAGAGCAGGTTTGCAGATTTTCGTGATTTTCTTGCAGCGCTTCGATACTGTGAATAGTCGCGGCCGACGAATCAATTAAAATTTGATGGTATTCGCTCAAACTAATGCCGAGCAGTTCGGCAACATCGGCATCCTTCGCATTATCCCCGGTTTCGTGCTCAATTTTTCTGATCGCTTCGGTAACTTCACGGAATTTTCGATGTACCGACCGTGGTGCCCAGTCAGAGCGACGAATTTCATCGATCATCGCACCTCGGATTCTAATACCGGCAAAGGTTTCAAAACTGGCCCCCATAGCAGCATTAAAGTTTCCTGCGGCTTCCAGCAGACCTACCATGCCCGCCTGAATTAAATCATCTACCTGCACAGTCGGTGGTAAACGATTGAGTAAATGATAGGCAATTCGCTTCACCAGGGAAGCATGGCGGATTATCTGATCAGATTCGTTCAGACTCTCCACCTCTGCATACATGGTGTGACCATTCATAGACGACTTTCCTGAGAACTATAATCAACTAGTCGCTCGATAAAAAATTCCAGATGCCCCTCCATATGTTTAGGCACAGGCCATTGCTGAGCCTTTTTTGCAATTTGCCTGAAGGCCATCGCGGAGGGACTCCGTGGAAAGCTTTCAACGACTGACTTCTGCTTTTGCACCGCTTTTTTCAGACATTCGTCGTATGGAATCGTACCGAGAAAATTCAGTGCCACATCCAGGTATTTTTCCGAAACCCTGGCCAGTTTGTTATAAAGCTCCCGGCCCTGTTGAATCCCATGGGCCTGATTAGCAAGTACATGAAATCGATGAATATCGTAATCGCGGTTGAGTACTTTAATCATCGCGTAGGCATCGGTTATCGAAGCTGGCTCGTCGCAGACCACGATAATAATTTCACGCGAGGCTCGAGTATAACTGACGACGCTGTCCGACAGGCCCGCGGCGGTGTCGATAATTAAGGTATCAACCGGTACAGTAAGCTCAGAAAACGAGCGAATAACACCGGCATTTTGTGCTGGCGTTAAATCGGACATAGCAGCCACACCCGACGATGCAGGTATGATCTTTATACCTGACGGGCCATCAAGTATCGTATCTTCAAGCGAACATTCACTATTGATAACATGCGATAAGTTCATCCCCGGGCTCAAGCCGAGGAGAACATCGATATTCGCAAGCCCCATGTCGGCATCCATTACCATGACGCGTTCGCCGCTTTGGGCAAGCGTGACGGCCAGGTTAACCGCAACATTGCTTTTGCCAACGCCGCCTTTACCGCTAGTAACCGCGATGACTCTGACTGGTCGTGACGATTTCATCTGTCTAATACCTTGTGCCTGATCCATTGAATCCTCGTCTAAGCCTGTTTCTTGTTAATGATGTGGTTATACCTGAGCGCCAGCGATTCCTGATCGCTATGCTCGCCATAATGTTGCATCAACGATACTGCTTTACTAATTATCCGGTGCTTCTTTGCCGCCTCGAGATCTTCTGGAACGCGTTGTCCGGTGCCACAGTAAGTCAGGGGTAATTGATGCCGAATCGAAGCAGTGATCACTCCGCCGAGACTCGCGGCCTCGTCCAGTTTGGTGACAAACGCACCGGCCAGACGAACCTTGGCAAAGCTTTGAATGGTTTGATTGAGGGCAGCCAGCTGGGTATTCGCTGACAACACCAGGTATGGTTTGATCTGCGGAGCTTCATGCTGAAGGCGATGAAATTGTTCACTTAAGCGTAAATCCCGCTGACTCATTCCGGCGGTATCGATGAGTACGAGTTTTTTGTCTTCGAGCATGTCGAGACGGTCCGCGAGTTCATCGCCATTACTCGCGGTCAACATCGGAACCTCCAGTAAACGCGCGAAGTGCTGTAGCTGCTCCTGCGCCCCGACCCGAAAGTTATCGGTACTAATCATTGCAACCGAACGTTTACCGTGAATATGCGCAAAGCGAGCGGCCAGCTTGGCAATCGTCGTAGTCTTGCCGACGCCGGTAGAACCGACCAGTGCAATTTTACCGCCCTCGGCGAGCAGATCACGGCGACTGATAGGCAAGCAGCTTGCCAGTATGCCAAGAGCCTGTTGCCAGACTTTATGTGGATCATTCTTCAATTCATCGAGATGAGAAATGACAATTTCGCAGATATCACTACCCAGCCCCAATTCTGACATCAGATTGAGCAACACGGTGCGCACTGGATGACTTTGACTGAAACGATCCCACTGCAGCACTGACAACTGGCTTTCCATTAAATCGCGAAGGTTTTGCAACTCGACTTTTACTTCGTCGATCATCGGCTTCGGCTGAGTTTTTGCTACCGGTTTTTTAGCCGGTACTTTCTTTGCGACCGGACGGGTTTTGGCAGTCGCTTTAGAGGGAGTCGGTGGCGCAGGCTTTGCAGCGGCTGCGGGCGGATTGCGCAATTTTTCTGCAGACCGCTTTAATTCACGCTCTAACCATGCTGGTGGCTTAGCAGTTTCGATGAAATTATTTTTTGGCTTACCGGCCACGGGTCCGAGCACTGGCTCCTTGCGATCATCTAAACTGTCACTGATAACCGAGCCTACCCAGGCATCTGCGGCGACATCGCTGACGACCCCATTTTGCAATTTTTGCGATGGCGGTGGAGCCGACGCAGCATATTCTGAAACCACCTGTTCGTCGTAATCGATAGCTGAAATCAGTTCGACACCACCAGGCACCTTTTTGTTACCGAGTATCACGGCGTCGGGACCCTGCTCCTGTTTTACCAGTTGCAGCGCTTCACGCATAGTGGTTGCAAATGTACGTTTAATTCTCACTTAATCATCCTCAAGCAATTTTCGCCGATTGCCCTAACCGCTCAGTTCGTTATTCGGTGCGCCAATACTGGCGACAACCTTGATTTGTTTATCATCGGGCACTTCGTCATAACTCAATACATGTAAGCCTGGAATCGCGTGCCTGACCATGCGCGCGAGGAAAGCTCTCAATCCCTGCGACACGAGTAATACGGCTGACTCACCTCGAGCAATCTGGTTTTCTGATGCTGCTTTTAATGAACTATGAATCATCTGTGCAAGTCCCGGTTCAAATGCCATGACATTTCCGTCCTGGCTCTGTACAGACTGTAGCAAAATTTGTTCCAACGATGGATGAAGTGACATGACAGATAGCTCTGAAGCCATTCCGAAGATATTCTGTACGATCTGACGGCCCAGCTTAATCCGCACCTGAGCGCTAAGAACGCCAGCATCTTGACTCCTGTGACCGAACTCTGCCAATGTTTCGGCGATTGTACGTAAATCGCGGATGGCAATTTGCTCCTGTAACAGGTTCTGGAATACCTTGACGATGACACCCAGCTCAAGCGGTTTTGGTGTCAGTCCTTCCACCAGTTTTGGCGCGCTGCGCTTGAGCACATCCATCAATTCCTGCACTTCTTCGTGACCAACCAGTTCATGCGCATTTTCCTGTAGCAACTGACTCAGGTGAGTCGCAACCACGGTGGACGAGTCGACCACGGTATAACCCAGAGTCTGGGCATGATCGCGCTGTGCGGGATCGATCCAGATGGCAGGCAAACCGAATGCCGGATCTTTGGTTGCTACTCCCTGTAATTCGCCATAGACAGTGCCGGGATTAATAGCGAGATCCTGGCCTGGCTGGATCTCGGCCTCTCCCATGGGAACACCCAACAGGCTAAGTCGGTAGGTATTGGGTTGCAGATCGAGGTTATCGCGGATATGCACCGGCTGCACCAGAAAGCCCAGTTCCTGTGACAGCTTCTTACGCACGCCCTTAATGCGTGTCATCAATTCACCGCCCTGTCGCGCATCGACCAGGGGTATTAAACCATAGCCAACTTCGAGACCGATGATGTCGACAGTCTGGACATCATCCCAACTCAATTCTTTCTGTTCAGGGCGCAACTCGACTTCAGCCGGCGCGGTTTCGATCACTTCGACCTGTTGCTCCTTGCGGTGCATGACATAGGCTATTCCACCGGCGATACCCGCTATGGTCAGAAACGCGACGTTAGGCATACCGGGAATAATTCCGAGCAGTCCCATAATGACCGCCGATACAATTAAAGCACGTGGATCCTTGAACATTTGACTGAAAACCTGGCTCGACATGGTTTCCGAATTTGAGACACGGGTAACGATAATCGCGGTTGCCGTCGATAATACCAGTGAAGGAATTTGCGCGACCAGGCCGTCACCGATGGTTAGCAGTGTGTAATTACGCACGGCAACACTGGCGGCGAGGTCGTGTTGAACCATGCCAATCGCAAGACCACCGATTATGTTGATAAATAGAATTAAGATGCCGGCAATCGCATCGCCTCGAACAAATTTACTGGCACCATCCATAGAACCATAAAAATCGGCTTCCTGAGCAACTTCGGTACGTCGTTGACGCGCCTCGTCCTGGTTACACAGTCCAGCATTTAAGTCGGCGTCAATAGCCATTTGTTTGCCCGGCATTGCATCCAGGGTGAATCGAGCGCTGACTTCCGATACTCGGCCGGCACCCTTGGTGACCACGATAAAATTGATGATTACCAGTATCGCGAATACCACCAGACCGACCGCATAGTTGCCGCCGATAACGAAGTCGCCAAAGGATTCGATGACCTTTCCGGCAGCCGCTGTGCCGGTATGCCCCTCCAGCAGGACGACTCGTGTCGAGGCAATATTCAGTGCCAGGCGGAGCAGTGTGGCGACTAGCAAAATAGTCGGGAAGACGGTGAAATCGAGTGGTCGCAGGGCATACACCGAGACCAGCAATACCACCAGACCAAAAATAATATTGAAGGTGAACAACATGTCCAACGCCATCGGCGGTAACGGAATCACCACCATCGCCAACATGATAATGACCAGGAATGGTGCACCCAGGCCCTGGGGGTTGATCGATTTCAGGGTTCCGAAAGCTGATTCTGCTGCCATTATTAGATTTCCTCGCTAGTCGGAATATAGGGGTCTGGACGGTCAGGCATTTCCAGGCCCTGTTCGCGGGCGTTACGTAACTGGAAAACAAACGCCAGTACCTGGGCTACCGCAAAAAACAAATGCCCCGGTATTTCCTGATTAATATCGCTGTGAGCATAAAGCGCTCGAGCCAGTGGTGGCGCTTCAAAAATTTCAATATTGTGCGCCTGAGCGATTTCACGAATCTTGAACGCGATTAAATCTTTACCCAGGGCCACTACTACCGGCGCTGACATCTGTTCGTGCTTATATTTCAACGCTACCGCATAGTGTGTCGGGTTGGTGATAATGACATCGGCTTCGGGCACCGCTTCCATCATACGACGCTGTGCCATTTCCTGTTGCAGCTGACGTACTTTCGACTTCACTTCGGGCTTACCTTCGGTGTCCTTCATTTCGTCGCGCACTTCCTGTAACGTCATTTTCAGCTTTTGCGAGTGATCCCAAAGCTGGAATGGCACATCGATGGCGGAAATTAAAATCAATGTGCAGGAGACCACAAGAAAACTCATTGCTAGTAAATAAATTCCGTTATTCAAGGCAGTCAAAAGCGGTTGGGCGCCGAGCCCGAGCAATTCATCGGACTGGTTCCACAAGTAAACAACCGCAATCACCGACACCACCAGAAACTTGGCGATTGCTTTTACCAGCTCCATTAAACCGTTCGAGGAAAAAATTCTCTTAAGACCCTTGAGCGGATTGATACGGTCACCCTTGAAGGCTATCGATTCGACACTAAATGCCCATCCGCCTAATAATGCCGGTGTAAAAAGAGCAGTTAGTGTCATCAAAACCAGAAACGGGGCAATGCCGGTAAAAGCTTCGTTGATGGAAAAATGCAGTCTATCGATTACCTGATGGCTATCAAAAACCTGTTCGCGCGTCAGACTAAACCCCTGCTGCATCACCGTGACAACATGAGAAATCATATAGGATCCCATGAACAGCAATCCCATCGCACCGAATACCATGGTTGTTGTACTATTCAGCTCTTTGGAACGCGGAACCTGGCCTTTCTTCCTCGCATCAGCCAGCTTTTTCGCCGTCGGTTGTTCCGTTTTTTCCTGGCCGTTTTCGCTCTCCTGTGCCATGTTATAACCCCGCCAGTCGCTGGCTTAGCTGCATGGCTTCAAGCATCATCTGGTTAATACGGGGCAGGAAGCCCGGGATTACCAGCATTAAAATAATGAACCCCATAAACATGGTGACCGGAAAGCCCACCGAAAAGATATTCAACTGCGGCGCGGCACGCGTCATGACACCCATCGACAGGGTAATTACCAGCATTGATATGAGTGCCGGAATAGCAACCCAAATCGCTCCGATAAACATTTGACTACCAAAAGAAGCTATCGACCAGAAACCTTCACGGGTAATTCCCGTAGGGGCTATCGGTAATGACTGAAAACTACTGATAACCAACTGGATTAACATCAGGTGCCCACCCAGTGCGAGGAAAATCAGAGTCCCCATGATGATGAAAAACTGCGAAACCACGGGCACGTTAACGCCGTTGGCTGGATCAATCATCGAAGCAAACCCAAGACCCATGCCCATGGCAATGGACTCACCGGCGATCATTAGTGCACCAAAAACGATTTGCAGGCTAAAACCCATCGCGGCACCGATAATTACCTGCTGTACCGAAATGAATAGGCCCTGTAACGATAACGCCTCGACTTCGGGCACCGGAGGAAGCAAAGGCAAAACGACGATGGAGAGGACGAAGGTGGTAATAATTTTGACACGCGTGGATACCAGTCGAGTACCAAACACCGGCATCGCCATCAACATCGCACCGATACGCATCATCGGCCACATCAATGATCCTACGAATGCTGTTGCCTGAGCAAATCCGACTTCCATCATACTAACCAATCAGACTCGGAATATTGATATACAGACGCCGGGTAAAGCTTACCAGTAGCTCCAGCATCCAGGGGCCCGCGATTAATATAGAAACCAGGAGTACCGCCAGCTTCGGAATGAAACTCAGGGTTTGCTCGTTGATCGAAGTTGCGGCCTGAAACATACCGACTAACAAACCAATAGCCAGGGCTGAAAGCAGCATCGGCGACGCAATTAACGCAATCAAATAGAGTGTTTGTTGCGACATATCGATAACGGCATCGGCAGTCATAGCTAGCTAACCACCAAAAAACTGGAAGCCAGTGTGCCCATGATTAACGACCAGCCATCGACCAGTACGAATAACATGAGTTTGAACGGTAGAGAAATAATCATCGGAGACAGCATCATCATACCCATCGACATGAGTACACTGGCAACCACCAGATCGATCACAACAAAGGGAATGAAAATTAAAAAGCCTATCTGAAAAGCGGTCTTTAATTCACTGGTGACGAAGGCTGGCATTAAGAGGGTTAAAGGCGTCTTTTCGGGCGACTCGATTTCGGTAACACCGGCGATATCGGCAAACATGCGAATGTCGGTTTCTCGAGTCTGCGCGAGCATGAATGTCTTAAATGGCCCTGTCGCCTCGGTAAGCGCAGCAATGGCAGATAAATCACCCTGCATATAAGGCTGTATCGCGACCTCGTTAACCTGCTCGAATACCGGTGACATGATAAAAAAGGTCAGAAATAAAGCCAGGCCAAGGACAATTTGATTAGACGGGGTTTGTGCAGTACCCAGAGCCTGACGGAGGATCGACATCACGATAACAATTCGAGTAAATGACGTCATCATCAGCAAAATAGCGGGTAAAAGCGTCAATACTGTCATTAACGCCAAAATCTCAAGCGTTACTGAGTAAGTCGCACCGTCGGCGCTGCCACCATCTACCGAAATAGCAGGAATGCCCGCTGACTGGGCCTGAACCTCGGGAATCAGCAGCAAACCAGCGAGAATAATCCAGATTCTCATTTTCTCACTCCTTTACCCGTTAAACTTTTACCCATTAAGCTATTTAATTTCTCAGCAAATGGCGTGACAGGATTAGCGTAATCATCGACCGACAGGGGCTCGGCCAGAGTATGCAATTTTTCTATCCGCCCCGGTGAAAGGCCAAGTAATACCTGCTCCCGGCCGACTTGCAACACAACGATTCGGTCGCGAGTACCCAGCGGCAAACCGGCGATTACTTTGAGTGCAGAATTTTGGGAATGCTGTGTCAGGTTTAATCGTTTCACTAACCAGGCAATAAAAAATATTACGATGACTACGAGCAAAAGCCCACCAGTCAACTTCATCAGGTAAGAGGTGGATAATGGATCTACTGCCGCAATATCCGTTGACGCCTGTTGGGCAAACAACTCCATCGGCAGGCAAAATAGCAGGGATGCAAGAAGACGCATTATCGTAAATTTTTGATGCGATCTGCGGGACTGATGACATCGGTCAGTCGAATACCGAATTTCTCATTAACCACTACGACTTCGCCATGCGCCACCAATGTACCATTGACCAGCACATCCATCGGCTCGCCAGCCAGGCGGTCGAGTTCGACCACCGAACCCTGGTTTAGCTGCAGGAGGTTCCGTATGCTGAGTTTAGTACGGCCAATTTCCATCGCTATTGTCACCGGAATATCGAGGATAACATCGAGTTTTACATCTCCCGATGCTTCCTCCGAACTGTTATCTAGCGGCTTAGCCGAAACCTGTTGGAAATCATCTTGCTGACCATCAACGCCCGAGGCCCCGCCCTGCTCTTCCATTGCTGCGCCCCACTCATCGGCCATTTCATCCTGATTCACTTCTACGTCTGCTTCACTCATTTGTTATCTCCAGGGTAATCCTGTTTGTCTGATCGACATATTACTTAGATCTGCCGTTACCGTGATTCGGCAAAGACATCGACTGGTCTCCCAGTACGATAGCGCTTTTAATATCGGCATTTTCGGGGTCGAATATTTCGACTATATTTTCAATTTTAATTGCGGCACTACCCTGGTGCTCACCATACTGGCCCCGCATGATCGGCATTTCTTCGGCCAGTACCATCACTTGCTCCGGCATATCGATAGGAATCACATCACCTGGTTGAAAGTTCAACAGATCGGAGACCTTCAATTGTTTTTCGGCAAAAATGGCCTGAATGTCGACCTTGGCGTGCATCAGCTCTTCTTTAAGCAATACCGCCCATCGTTCATCGACATCGCCACGATCACTCTGCACTCCGGCATCTAGCACGGTACGGATGGGTTCGATCATGGAATAGGGGTAAACCACGTGGATATCTCCCCCACCACCTTCGAGTTCGATGTGAAAACTGGATACAACAATAACTTCGCTGGGGCTGACGATATTGGCCAGGTGGGGATTAACTTCGTGGTTGTGATAGTCAAATTTGACCTTCATAACCGGCTCCCAGGCTTTAACCAGATCTTCAAAACAGATGTAAACGATTTTTTCTATAACGCGTAATTCGGTATGGGTGAATTCACGACCTTCGATTTTGGCGTGAATGCTGCCATCACCACCGAAGAAATTGTCAACCAGAATAAATACCAGTTTAGGGTCAAGCATAATTAAGCCGGTACCCCGCAACGGATCCATTTTTATCAGGCTTAAACTGGTAGGTACAAACAGGGTATGAATGTATTCAGAGAACTTGATCATCTGAATACCGTTGATGGATATCTCAGGGGTTCTGCGCAGCAGGCCAAAAAAACTGACGCGGAAATAGCGTGCAAAACGCTCATTAATCATTTCGAGCGTCGGTAAGCGCCCTCGGATAATCCGTTCCTGATTATTAAAGTCGAAAGATCTCGCTTCACCGTCAAGCAACGAGGCGTTATCTTCGGTGTCAACATCACCGCTATCAACACCACCAAGCAAGGCATCAACTTCGTCCTGACTAAGGATATCTGTACTCAAGACAGTCTCCTATTGCATCACAAAATTGGTGAAAAAGACGCTATCAACTTCACCGCCTCCACCCTGCTTATCAATCACATCCTGTACTAGTTGAAGGGTTGACTTCTGCAGGGCCTCTTTACCTTCAGGTGCACGTAAGTCGATCGACTTTTGTTGTCCGAATAAAGCCATCAGGTTATTGCGAATTAACGGTTTATGTTTTTCTATCTGCGCAGCTACGTCATCGTTATAGGTCAAAATCTGTATCGATATCTGCAGGAAGCCGACCGGGTCCTGGGGGTCGAGATTAACCGTAAAGGCCGGTTTTAAATCGACATAGATAGCTTTTCCCTTTTCAACCACTGCCTCTTCCGCAACTGCTGCGGCTTCAGTGTCATCACCACCCACAAACATTAAGGTACCGCCGACGGCAGCTCCAATTAACAGCAGTGCGCCAACAATTATCAGAATTAATTTCTTTTTTCCGCCACCCGACT
The DNA here is from genome assembly GCA_029882955.1 of Gammaproteobacteria bacterium. Classification (GTDB taxonomy): domain Bacteria; phylum Pseudomonadota; class Gammaproteobacteria. The sequence continues at coordinate 170 of JAOUJX010000111.1, read as the reverse complement.
CTTCTACTTCTTCCTCTTCAGCCATTCACTTTTCCTCGTCAAATAAAACAAAGCTATATCGAATTATTTAACTGCAATCCCTGTGCCAAGTGAATATATCACTATTTTTCAATGAGTTATTTCAGGTCAAGGAGAATTTGGCGGTTTTTTGACATAGTTTAATTGACGTC
>JAOUJX010000476.1 GCA_029882955.1 Gammaproteobacteria bacterium | reverse complement strand
GGTACCTATATTCTGGTAAAACCGCCCGCACCACCAAGCGAACTAATGGGGGTACTGCGACAGGAATATCGTCAACTGCCGCCTTTCGAACTCACCACCCAGGCTGGCGAAGCCTTGAACGAACAAAGTATCCAGGGCAAATGGAGCTTTGTTTTCTTTGGCTACCTGTCCTGCCCGGACGTTTGCCCGAGCGTTCTGCACGAAATGAATACCGTTTATAAATTAATCGAGGACGAGGCAGGTAAAGCCCCCGATAACCTTCAGGTCATGTTTATTTCGGTTGATCCCGGTCGTGATAGTGCAGAGCAAGTCGGCCAATATGTCCGTTATTTTAATCAAAGTTTCATTGGTGCGACCGCGGCTCAATCAGCCATCGACGGATTGATGCGAGATTTCGGCGCGGCATATATCATCGAAGCGGAAACTGCACCAGGCCAGTATCTGGTTTCTCACACTAGTGCAATATTTCTAATCGACCCCATGGGCAGGCTGGTGGCGAGTTTTTCGCAACCCCATTATGCGACGACAATTTTTTCGCAATATAAAAAAATCAAAGCTTACTTTTCAGGTGCCAACTAGATGCTTAACTATCGTCGTAGATTACTCGTCCTTTTTATTCGACTTTCCCCATTGACGATATGCCCAGATAAAATAGGCAGTAATCATAATAATATTAATAGCCATGCCTATCGCAAAAAAGCCTATCGTGAGATCATTCGACTCATGCTCCGGGGCTGATACAGGCTGTTCGGTGTAGGTCGTTGTCAAGTTATTCGACGAAGTTAAATTTGGTGTACTCACGGCTGTGCCTCTTTAGTATGGCTGTCAGTCTAATCTAATATTATTAAACACGATGATAGCAAATCAATTCACACTACCGATACCCGATAGTAATGCAAAACGTCTAACCACCGGCTGGCTGTTGCTAGGCCTGGCTGCACTGGTTATCGGCGGATTGTTCACTATTTTAATTGTATTATCCCGCACACCTTTTTTTCAGGAGGTTATCCCCTGGGTAGATTTCTTTCACACCGCCCTGGTGGTTCATGTCGATTTAACCGTTCTGGTCTGGTTTCTCGCTTTCGCGGGTGTTTTCTGGAGTTATAACAGCTCAAAGAGCTGTTTGAAATGTGGCTGGACCGCTCTTGCCCTGGCTAGTCTCGGAACACTCATCATCACCCTGTCGCCTTTTACCGGCGAAGGCCGTCCGTTAATGAACAACTATGTGCCGGTATTGCAAAACACCGCCTTTTTTATTGGCCTCGGTATTTTCGGCCTCGGCTTTAGTCTACTGGTACTACGCACTATTATCACGACAACCCGTGTCGACAATCAAACCAGTGGTGAAAGCGTCCTGCGCTTCGGTTTGTTTGTTGCGGTACTGGCGTCTTTGTTTGCCATTGGCGCATTCATTCTGTCCTACTTCGGCATCGATGAAGGTTTCCAGGGTCTGGCCTATTACGACCGTCTTTTCTGGGGCAGTGGCCACATCATTCAGTTCAGCCATACCCAATTGATGCTAGTGGCCTGGCTATGGCTTGCGACAGTCAGCGGGACCAGGTTGCGATTATCACCCCGCGTGGTACTGGCACTGTTCGTGTTAGGCCTGTCTCCAGTATCGGTAGCACCCATTATTTACCTGGCATTCGATGTCAGTTCAGGTAACCACCTGTTCTGGTTCACGCAGTTGATGAAGTATGGCGGTGCACTCGGTGCAGCCCCCATTGGCCTCGCAATCACACTCTCGATTGTTGAGAAATGGCGATCTACGCCAGGCTTCGAAGCCGAAAGAAACGCACTTTCGTTTTCTATTTTACTGTTTGGCGCTGGCGGCGTTATCGGTTTTCTGATTACGGGAAGTACCGTTACCATCCCCGCGCATTATCACGGTTCAATCGTCGGTGTAACTTTGGCATTTATGGGCATGACCTATCTTCTGCTACCACAACTCGGCTTTAGAAAAGTTGCCGGACGAGCCGCGAGATGGCAACCGGGCATATACGGCATCGGCCAGTTAATGCATATCGTCGGTCTCGCCTGGTCGGGCGGTTACAACGTGCAGCGCAAATCTACCGGTGCAGAACAGGGCTTCGAGCAGATAGCGGGAATGGGGTTAATGGGTTTGGGTGGACTGATTTCGATTATAGGCGGCGTAATGTTTCTAGTACTTGTTTATCGGGCGATGAAGCCTGAGAAAGTCCAGGGAGGGTTCGCCTGAACCAGAGAATTTACTCCACACCCTTGTCAATTAAGAAACTGCTGTATTGCTTATCAGTGCCGTTAATGTGGTTTATTAACCATTCCCGCAAAAACTCAGTCGCTTTTTTCATCGCGGCATCCCGGTCCTGCTGATATTCTGCCAGTACGGCTTCGACCTTAGCGATCATCTTCTCGTGTTGTTGCCGGTGTGATTCATAATCGGGGTAAGCATGCTGTTCCATCAAGGCCTCTTCATAAGTGAAGTGGGTCCTGGTGTAGTCAACCAGAGCGTCGAGAGCCTCGTGCTCGAACTGTTCGCCAGTCGAAAAGTAGACTGCCGTTTGCAGGTTATTGATTAAATTCAGAAGTTTCCGGTGCTGCTTGTCGATCGACTCGATACCGACACTATATTCATCCTTCCACTTAACGTACTGTCGGGCTGTCATTTTTCGGTGTAACAAGGGTATCAATAGCAGAATACCTATGAGTAACCAGGTCAGCGGACTT
>JAOUJX010000110.1 GCA_029882955.1 Gammaproteobacteria bacterium | reverse complement strand
TTCTGGTTTAAGACGAATATACTGCAGGCGCTGCAATAGCCGTCGCAGCACTTCATCTTGCAAAATGGCCGATTTATTGTATCTTTTAGCAGCACGATTAAAGGTCTTCTTAACAGAATCTTTATCTAAGCGAGGCGGGTTGAGTAAATCCAACTAGAGAACCTTATTGTTCATTTAATCGATAAAATAAGAGGCTTCAGGCAAAGCTTTAAAGCATCGTCAAAAACTGATCCGTATGCGATAAAAATGGCGCATGAGCCGCGAAGGCGAGCGATTCTACCTGAATTCGCGGATTAATATGTACAATTTCTTTAGCCAGATTATGCGGCACCAGTATATCGCGACCACCAAGTATCATTTTTATCGGCAAATCGAGGCTCGCCAACAATGGACGACTATCGTTTTGCTTGAGTAAATTCAACCCAAAAAGCAGCGCTTCAATATTAGGTTCGCCAGTAGTTTCGAGTCCCGCCATCAACTCTCGCGTGAGCTGTCGGGCGTTATCGTTACCGTGCATCTGTAAGGTTAAAAACCGTTTTACGGTCGACTTCCAGCCCCTGTTTAATGCTTCACCAAAAGCATCAAACACTGCTTCATCAACGGCGCAGTCCCAGTCTTCCCGGCGTACGAAACAGGGGTTGCAACAAACCAGTGTCAATTGACTAAACTGACCCGCATATTGTTGTGCCAGTTGCGTCGCGTATAAACCACCCATTGACCAGCCCAATAGCCTGCCAGCGGGCAAACTTGACGCAACCAGCGCTACCTGATCGGTAAACGACAAATCGGCATCCCACCGGCTCGAACCATAACCCGGCAAATCAACGCAGTAAACCCGGTTGTTGCGCGCCAGTTCAACCCTTAAAGGTTCGAACACGGCGGCATTCATACCCCAGCCGTGTAACAGGATTACAGCCTCACCGCGACCACTTTGGGTAACTGATAATGCCTGATTTTTCATAGATCGCCTGCTGCCAATGCTTTTACTTTCTGCTAGAGTGCCGTGACTTCTTAACAAATTCAAATAATCATCCGACGTATCGATGCCCTACCTTGAAACGATTAGTTTACCCTTACTGGCCTATTTGCTCGGCTCACTGTCGTCGGCAATCATCCTTAGTACAATCATGGGTTTCCCAGATCCACGCAGCGAGGGCTCGAATAATCCCGGGGCCACCAACGTCTTACGGATCGCAGGCAAAAAAGCCGCTTTTCTCACCCTGGTCGGTGACTGCCTGAAGGGGTTAATACCGGTACTCGTGGCAATGACCGTAAGCGATGACAGACTGCTCATTGCTGCAACCGGATTTTGCGCTTTTGCCGGGCACTGCTACCCGGTCTTCTTCCGCTTTAAAGGCGGCAAAGGCGTCGCTACCGCAATAGCGGTAAACGTAGGATTTAACTGGATAATCGGTTTGATTATCATTGCCATCTGGCTCCTGTTTGCCAAATTTTTCAAAATATCTTCGCTGGCGGCGATCATTGCCTTTGCCACCTTGCCCCTGCTGATCTACTGGCAGGAAACTTCGATGCCCATCACCCTGATTTCTACCGCCATGTCGGTCATTTTAATCTGGCGTCATCGAAGCAATATACAGCGACTGCTTCAGGGTACGGAGAGCTGAGTCTGAACTAAAAACCGGGCAGGCTTTCCAGCGACCAGCGTGGCAACACATCGTATACATTCTCGTCAGCCTGCCCCGCGTTAAGGCGCAACGCACCCGCATAGGCGATCATCGCACCATTATCGGTGCAATATTCGATAGCCGGGAAATATACCCTGCCCCCCCTTTGCTCAAGCATCGTGGTCAGCACAGCTCGCAAGTGCTGATTTGCGCCGACACCACCCGCAATGACCAACCGTGAATATCCGGTATGATCAAGCGCCCGAGCACATTTGATACGCAGTGTATCGACCACAGCGTGTTGAAAAGCATGTGCAATTTCAGCACGCAACAAATCGTCTAGCGGGCTATATTGCTGAATAATATTAAGCGCGGCAGTTTTCAGACCGCTAAAACTAAATTCGAGGCCGGGTCGATTCGTCATCGGCCTTGGAAACCTGAACCGGCTCTGCGAAGTCTGATCAGCCAACGCTGCCAACTGCGGTCCGCCGGGATATGGCAAACCCAGTAGTTTCGCAGTTTTATCAAAAGCCTCTCCAACCGCGTCATCGAGCGATTCACCTAAAATACGGTATTTGCCGACGGCCTGCACATCCACCAACATGGTATGTCCACCAGATACCAGTAATGCCACAAAAGGGTATTCGGGATGATCGTCACCGAGCATCGGCGCCAGCAAATGACCCTCCATATGGTGCACGCCGAGCACGGGCTTATCGAGTGCCCAGCTAATACCCCGAGCGATACTGGCACCCACCATGAGCGCACCGATCAAACCCGGACCACGGGTATAGGCGATCGCGTCGATCGACTCGACACCTCCACATTCCTGCAAAATATCCTGAATCATCGGTGCCGCTTTGGCGACGTGATCACGCGACGCCAACTCCGGTACAACGCCACCATATTCCTGATGACGCTCTATTTGCGAGTAGAGTCGTTGCGATATTTCTTTGCTCTCGGTATCAAATATTGCGATGCCTGTCTCATCACAGGAGCTTTCCAGACCCAAAACCTTCATAAATTAACGTTTTACCTGACTTTTTTAACGAATGGCGATTGATATTTAATACCGCCTCCTTATAATTGTCCGCCTCAAAAAGCGGACCAGCGGTGCTGGTGCCAGTTATTTTAACGAATCTGGATTATATTTAATATGCCATCAGTCAAGGTAAAGGACAACGAACCGTTTGATTTCGCACTGCGTCGATTCAAAAGATCCTGTGAAAAAGCGGGTGTTCTCACCGAAACACGCCGTCGTCAGCACTACGAAAAGCCAACGGCGGTTCGTAAGCGCAAATCGGCCGCTGCCGTAAAACGTAATTTCAAGCGCATCTCCAAGGATTTCGGTACCCGCCGTCGCATGTACTAAGGCGTTATCTGATGCCAGATAGCGCACTAAAAACCCGGCTAATGTCTGACATGAAATCGTCGATGAAAAGCGGCGACAAGGCAAGACTGCTGGTAATCAGAAACATGCTCTCTGCGATCAAGCAAATCGAGGTTGACGAAAGAATCGATCTCGACGACGCCCGCGTCATCGCCGTCCTCGACAAAATGTCGAAGCAACGCCGAGAGTCGATTGCCCAGTTCACTACCGCGGGTCGTGACGACCTGATCAAAATCGAGGCGGATGAACTGGAAATCATCCAGGAGTATTTGCCTGAAGCACTCTCCGACGCCGAAATTGAAGCGCTCATAGATGACGCTATCAGCACTAGCGCCGCGAGCTCGATTAAGGAAATGGGGAAAGTTATGGGTATCCTAAAACCGAAACTCCAGGGTCGTGCCGACATGGGAAAAGTAAGTCAGTTGATTAAAACCAGACTCGCTCCAGCTTAATGGAATTAGCTGATGTCTAATGTATTCCAGTTCCTGGAAGTACAACGTAGCGATCCCGAAAAAAAGCCTGCACCCAGCCGAGTTCAGGTGTTTGACGAAATTTATTCCTCTTATGGACAACAACAGGCCGCGATTCAGGCCGATCGATGCCTCGAATGCGGCAATCCCTACTGCGAATGGAAATGCCCCGTTCACAATTACATTCCTAACTGGCTCAAATTAATTGCCGATGGCAACCTTATCGAAGCCGTCGAAATGTCACACAAAACCAATAGCCTGCCCGAAGTCTGCGGCCGCGTCTGCCCACAGGATCGACTCTGCGAAGGCGCCTGTACATTGAATACGGGGTTTGGTGCAGTCACTATCGGTGCTGTAGAGAAGTACATCACCGATACCGCCATCGAAGCCGGCTGGTCGCCTGATCTATCTGCGGTTATCGAAACCGGTAAAACAGCCGCTATCGTTGGTGCTGGCCCAGCAGGCATCGCCTGTGCCGATGTACTCACGCGAAACGGCGTGAAAGCCGTAGTATTCGACCGCTACCCCGAAATCGGTGGCTTGCTAACTTTTGGTATTCCACCATTTAAGCTGGAAAAAGACGTTATCACCCGACGCCGCAAGATGTTCGAAGACATGGGCGTGGAATTTCGTCTGAACACCGACGTCGGCAAGGATATTAGCTTCGGGCAGTTACTGACCGACTTTGATGCTGCATTTCTCGGTACTGGTACTTATACCTACATGAAAGGCGGCTTCCCCGGGGAGGGTAAGAAAGGCGTGCACGAAGCACTACCTTACCTGGTATCCAACATCCATCACGAAATTGATTTTAATACCACAGCTAAACCTGAGTTTGTCGATTTTTCTGATCAAAATGTAGTCGTGCTTGGCGGCGGTGATACAGCTATGGACTGTGTCCGAACTGCGATTCGACAGAACGCCAAATCAGTCACCTGCGCCTACCGTCGAGACGAAACCAACATGCCCGGATCTGCACGCGAAGTCGCCAACGCCAAAGAAGAAGGTATCGAATTTCTGTTCAACCGCCAACCGCTCGAAATTGTTGGCGACGATGCGGTCGAGGGTATCAAGCTGGTTTCGACCCAACTCGGCGAAGCCGACGAACAGGGGCGGCAGCGGCCCGAAATAATCCCCAACTCCGAAGAAATATTACCGGCCGATGTCGTCGTCATCGCCTTCGGGTTTCGACCCAGCCCGGATAGTTGGCTATCACAGCATAATATCGATACCGACGATTCCGGCAGAGTGATCGCTCCGGAAAAATCCAAATTCCCCTTCCAGACCAGCAACAACAAGGTCTTCGCAGGTGGCGACATGGTGCGTGGATCAGACCTCGTAGTCACCGCGATTTACGAAGGCCGTAAAGCCGCCGAAGGCATTCTAGACTACCTGGAGATTTAAACCTTGAACTTCGCACCATTAAAAAATGACCGCCTAATCAAAGCGCTACTCCGACAACCAACCGATACCACGCCTGTCTGGATCATGCGCCAGGCTGGTCGTTATTTACCGGAATATCGCGAAACCCGACAACAGGCAGGAAGCTTTCTCGACCTTTGCAAAAACCCGGAACTCGCCTGTGAAGTGACCCTGCAGCCTCTGCGTCGATTTGATCTCGATGCAGCCATACTGTTTTCCGACATTCTGACGATCCCGGATGCCATGGGACTGGGCTTATATTTTAGCGAAGGTGAAGGCCCAAAATTCGAACATCCGTTACGTAATCAAAATGACATCGACAAATTGTTTGTTCCCGATCCGTCTGAGAGTTTACGTTATGTCACCGATGCGGTGAGTCTGATCCGTCGAGAACTGAACGGCAAGGTTCCGCTCATTGGCTTTAGCGGCAGCCCCTGGACACTGGCGACTTATATGGTTGAAGGCGGCAGTTCAAAAGATTATCGGTATGTTAAAGGCATGCTTTACGATAACCCCAAGGCCCTACACAAAATTCTCGACACGGTGGCACAGTCTGTCGTCACTTATTTAAATGCACAGATCGAAGCCGGCGCTCAGGCAGTAATGGTTTTTGATACCTGGGGCGGTGTGTTAACGCCAGAAACTTATCGCAGTTTCTCACTCGATTACATGCAGCAAATTGTTTCTCAGTTAAAACGTAACCACGATGGTGAAACTATTCCGGTGACTCTATTCACCAAAGGCGGCGCGCAGTGGATTGAAGCAACCGCCGATACAGGTTGCGATGCTATCGGTCTCGACTGGACCATTAATATAGATGAAGCCAGGCAGCGCGTGGGACATAAAGTCGCGCTACAGGGCAATCTGGACCCCTGTACGCTTTACGCTTCGCCGGCTACTATTACTGAGGCCGTGAAAAAAATAATGACCGATTTCGGAAATCATAACGGCCATGTTTTCAATCTCGGCCACGGCATCCACCCGTCGGTGAATCCAGATCATCTGGCAGTGGTGGTCGATAACGTCCACCAATTCGGCCGAGAGATCAGGGCAACCGCACAAAGCTAGCCGAGCCCTTGTTAGCCTAAAAAATATCTTCGACAATTTCTTCTTCGGTTTCTGAGGTATTCTCGATAACCCCGCCAAGCTCTTCGCCATTACCGCTGGTACTGGCGACACGTTTTTCGAGCGGGGCGTTTTCAGTTCGGAATATTTCAAATCGACTATTCACCGAGTCAGGCGTTGCACGCTTCCCGGTATCGGCATCAATTCGAACAGTAACCAGACCTTCGGGCTGATCCTCAATAGTCTCAGGCATACCCTCTAACGCCACTCGCATATATTCCACCCACATGGGCAAAGCGGCACGCCCGCCGGTCTCTCGACGACCCAGGGTCTGCTGATTATCGAATCCAACCCAACTGGTAGTCACGACTTGATCGTTAAAGCCACTAAACCAGGCGTCAACCTGGTCGTTAGTGGTGCCGGTTTTACCACCAATATCGCTTCTTCCCAGCGCCTTGGCTCGAACTGCCGTCCCGCGGCTGACAACCTCGCGCATCATTGAACGCATGATAAAAGCGTTCTGACTGGAGATAACACGAGGAGCGTACAGTACTGGTAAAATTTCATCTGCCAGATCGATTTGAACACTCGCCTCAACTTCTTCAGTGGCGGTATCTTCCGTGGTTTCGAGCAATGACTCGTTTACTGCAGTCGCCTGTGGCACTTCATCCACTTCGAGCGCAACAGCTAAAGTGGCAGCCTCGCCGCCTTCTGAATCGGCCTCTATATCCTCGTCACAGCCCCGACAAACAATCCGGGGATTATGACGAAATATGACATTGCCATTGCCCGCTACTATCCTCTGCAGGTAATAAGGATCGATTAGATAACCATCGTTGGAAAATACCGAATAGCCTCGAGCGATCTCGATCGGCGCGAAAGTGCCACTGCCCAGTGCGAGAGATAAATCATAAGGCATGTGAGCCTTTTCAAGGCCAAAGCGTTGCGCGTACCGAGTCGCCCCGCGAAGTCCGATAGCCTGCAAAATACGGATAGACACCAGGTTTCTCGACTTGACCAGCGCTTCTCGCAATCGAGTAGGCCCATAGAATTTACCTGAGTAGTTTTCCGGCCGCCAGGTTGCTTCGAGGGAATCATCGTCGAATACTACGGGCGCATCATTAATGATACTGGCCGCAGTGAAACCTTTTTCGAGAGCGGCAGAATAAATAAAAGGCTTAAAGTTAGAACCCGGCTGTCGACGAGCCTGAATAGCACGATTAAATTTGTTACGAAAAAAATCAAACCCGCCTACCAGGGCTTTGATTGCCCCATCCGAAGAATCGAGCGACACCAGCGCACCCTCTACTTTAGGTATATCAGCCAACAACCAGAGATCGGCATTTCGTTGCTCGACCCAAATCACATCACCTTCTTTTAACACGTCCGAGGGAAGCTTCGGGTCTTCTCCCTTGTTATTCACATCGTGAAACTTCGATGCCCAGTCCAGACCCTGCTCAAAAGGAATCTGAATAGTTTCATAACCTGATATTAGTGCGCTAACAAATACCTCATCAACCTTTGTAACCACGGCCTGCTGTAGACTGCCGATTTGCTCATCGCTCACCAGTTCGGCATCGAACGGATCCTCTTCGAGCAATGACAAATCAATCGACTTAATCACCCCCCGATAACCATGACGACGGTAATAATCGAGTAACGCCTGCCTCAATGCCCGATTGGCAACCGACTGTAAATTGCCATCAATCGTCGTATAAGCCTTAAGCCCCATCTTATAGGCTTCCTCACCGTACTCTTCGAATAACTGAGCACGAACCATTTCCGTTACGTATTGCGCATCGGCTATCTTTTCGGAAACATGTAACTCGGCAGTGACAGGCTCAAGCCTGGCTAAATCAAATTCCTCATCGCCGATATAATCGAGAGATCGCATACGACTTAATATATGGTTTCGTCGGATTAGAGCTCGCTCAGGATTTCTGATCGGGTTGTACTTGGAGGGCGCTTTTGGCAACCCGGCGATCATTGCCGCCTGCGCCAGAGTCAGGTTCTGCAACGACTTGTTATAATAAACCTGTGCCGCCGCGACTATACCGTAGGCTCGATTGCCCATGTATATCTTATTCAAATAAAGTTCGAGAATTTTTTCCTTACTCAGATCACCCTCTATTTTCAGCGCCAGTAGAATTTCATTCAGCTTTCGAGAGTATGTTTGTTCCGGACTGAGAAAGAAGTTACGCGCCACCTGCATGGTGATAGTACTACCGCCACGCGTCTTATTGCCCGTTGTTATCAATTCATACGCTGCTGCGACTAATGCCATCGGATCTACACCGACGTGTTGCCAGAATTGATCATCTTCCGCAGATATGAATGCCTCAATGATATGCGACGGGATTTCCTCAAAAGACACCGGAATACGCCGATGCTCGCCATATTCGGCAAGCAGAATTTCATTTCTATCGTAGACCCGTAATGGAACCTGTAGTTGAGCATCCTCCAGGTGTTCGATTGAAGGCAGCTCAGGAACTAAAACGCTATAGATATAAAAAATGCCAGCTATCAGCACCATTAACCCGGACACGAATAACCAGGATAGTATTTTTACCAGTTTTATCATAAAGTTAGACAATATTTATAAAGAATTACATGAAAAAGTATCGACAAGCGTAATTAGTTGAACTAGACTCTTCGACGTATTAATAGAATAATTTAACATTTTATACACTTACGACTAGATGTTAATGTAGTTTATCACTAGTATTAACCAACACAGGCTCACATGAGGGATACCGGTGTTTTTAACACGTAAAAAACCGCCGCTTATCGGAATAGACATTAGTTCAACATCTGTAAAGATGATGGAACTTAGCAAAACCGGCTCCAGTTACCGAATCGAAGGTATTGGCGTCGAGCCCCTGCCTGCTAATGCTGTTGTCGAAAAAAACATCGCAGAAATCGAATCGGTGGCCGAGAGTGTAAAGCGTGCACTGAACAAGTCAAAAATTAAATCGAAAAATGTCGCAATTGCGGTTGCAGGATCTTCAGTAATAACCAAAAAGATTACCATGCCAGCCAATCTGTCGGATGCCGAAATGGAAGGCCAGATACAACTCGAGGCCGATCAGTATATCCCCTATCCACTGGAAGAAGTTGCACTCGATTTTCAGGTTACAGGTGTCACTGAAAATAACCCCGAGACAGTCGATGTATTACTCGCGGCCAGCCGCAGTGAAAATGTCGACGCCCGTGTCGCTGCCATTGAACTAGCCGGTTTAACTGCGAAGATAGTCGATATAGAAGCCTATACGATTGAAACCGCGTTTACCGTCATGGCGCCTCAAATGCCGGACGAAGGCATGGGTAAAACCATCGCCATCATCGATATCGGTGCAACCATGACTAGTTTAAGTGTCGTACACGACCATCATCTGGTTTATACGCGCGAGCAAAATTTTGGCGGCAAACAATTAACTGAAGAGATCATGCGTCGCTACGGTTTGTCATACGATGAAGCCGGGCTAGCAAAACGTCAGGGCGGACTGCCGGACAACTATGAACCTGAAGTGCTCAATCCTTTCAAAGAAACCACAGCACAGCAGGTCAGTCGTTTTTTACAGTTTTTCTATTCGGCAGGCGGTGATATCGGTGATATAGACCACCTTGTTCTGGCGGGCGGTACAGCTTGTATACCCAGCCTGGCTGAACTCACAGAGTCACATATTGGCGTACCTACCAGCATTGCTAATCCTTTCGCAAACATGTCCGCCTCAAGTAAAGTTAACAAAGCCAATCTGGAAACGGATGCTCCTTCATTCCTGATAGCTACCGGATTAGCGATTCGAGGAGCGGAATACGAATGATAACCACTATAAATTTACTCCCCTGGCGCGAGGAAAGGCGCCAGGATCAGAAGAAACAGTTCGTCATCATGCTGGTCGCGACCATAGTGCTGGGCGCGGCTATTGTTGGCCTGATTCATATGCAGATGAGCGCTAAAATCGATTACCAGCTATCTCGAAATAAATTTATTACGGCCGAAATCAGTAAGTTAGATGCGCAGATCGCTGAAATAAGAGATTTACGCAAAGTTCGTCGCAATCTGCTGGAGCGTATGGAAATAATTCAAGACCTGCAGACCAGCCGCCCTTCTATCGTCCATTTGTTTACCGAAATAGTAGGTACTGTACCCAACGGTGTATATCTCGAAAAACTCTCGCAAACGGGCAACAACCTGATCATGAATGGCCTGGCAGAATCCAACGCTCGTGTATCAACCTATATGCGTAACCTGAGTAATTCCGAATGGCTAAAGGACCCTAATCTGACAGTCATTGAAATTGAAGACAAAAAAGTAACCCGAATTAGCAGCTTCACCTTAACCGTCCAGCAAACTTCTCCGAACGCCACCGAGGAAGACGCAAACGAAGATGGAGGACTTCAATAATGAATTTCGAAGAAATCCAATACCACCTGGAGCCCGATAATGTCGGTAACGCCCCGATGTCTATCAAAATCGGGATATTCGTCACCGTCTTTGTAATGATTATTGGCGCCGGTATATATTTCGATACGCTCAATCAGCTTAAAGTGCTTGAACGGCACGAAAAGAAAGAGGTCGAATTAAAGAACGAATTTAAAGTAAAGGCCGGACAGGCAGCCAAGCTCGAACTATACAAAGAGCAACTGGCAGAAATGCGTGCATCATTCGGTGCATTACTGCGGCAATTACCCGAAAAAACCGATGTCGAATCATTGCTTGTCGATGTCTCGCAAACCGGTCTCGCCAGCGGCCTGGAAATGAAAAAATTCAAGCCCAGTGCCGAGGAAAAGAAAGGGTTTTATGCCGAACTACCCATTGCCCTCGAAGTTTCCGGGTCTT
>JAOUJX010000475.1 GCA_029882955.1 Gammaproteobacteria bacterium | reverse complement strand
GGCCCCGAGCAGGCAGGAATGCCTTCGATCTGGATTAACCGGGAAAATCAGAAATGGCCAGAAGATTTGCCCGAGCCCCGGTATCAGATAAGCGACCTGGAACAGTTGGAGGCAATATTAGAGGAATATCAGTAAGCTTTAGTTCGAGGTCAGCATGTCCAGGATGTTAACGAGTATGCGTTCGGCCAGGATCGGTTGGGCGAGAGCCGTAGGGTGAATGCCATCGGTCTGCATCAGCCCCGGATCGCTGGCGGCAACACCGTCGAGGAAGTGCGGTAAATATTTAACAGGGTACCGACTTGCTACCGACTCAAATATTTGCTGGAATCGCTGGTTATAGGCAGAACCCAGATTAGGCGGCAAATCCACACCGATTAGCAAAACTGCTATATTTTGCTTAAGAGCTAAGCTGACCATGTTGTTCAGGTTTTTCCGGGTTTGGCTGAATTTCAAACCACGCAGTCCATCATTACCTGCCAGTTCGATAATTAAATGACTCGGTTCAATTCGATCGAGCAATTCGGGCAGGCGCTGGATGCCACCATGCGTGGTTTCACCGCTGATACTGGCATTATATACACTTGCTTGTGCATAATGAGCCCTTATATTGGTGGTGAATAAACTCGGCCAGCTTTGTTCGACCGGGATGTTATACGCCGCACTTAGACTATCACCGAGAATCAATATTCGGGGTGCAGACTGGTCCGCCTGGGAAGGCGTTTGAAACAGGGTTAAGAAGATTAGTACGATGCTTGAAAATAATTTTTGCATATCACTCAGAGATGTTACCAAAACTGTCATTACTGCTGAGGGTGACCTCAATATAGTAAAGAGTATATCGCTGATGGTGCCTTATCAACAGGCGCTGGTGATTCAGGGCGCCTCCGGCTCAGGGAAAACCACATTACTGGGCTTAATGGCGGGTCTCGATCAAAGCAGCTCCGGCGATATCGAATTACTCGGTGAACGCCTGACCGACAAGAACGAAGAACAACGGGCTCGCGTCCGGGCCGGAAAAGTGGGTTTCGTGTTTCAGTCATTTCAGCTAGTACAGGGAGCGACCGCCTTGCAGAATGTGATGCTACCGTTAGAGCTAGGCGGTAGTCCGGACGCGTTTGAACTGGCTAAACAGGTCTTAGGCGAGGTCGGGCTCGAAGCCAAAGCAGACACCCTGGTTGAACAGCTTTCCGGTGGTGAGCAACAGCGGGTATCGATAGCGCGAGCCTTTGCGGTGAAACCGGTCATACTATTTGCGGATGAGCCCACTGGTAATCTCGATGCCGGAACCGGTGGTCAAATTGCCGATTTAATGTTTCGCCTGCGTGACCAGTCGGGCACCACCCTGGTGCTGGTAACTCACGAACAGGCGCTCGCCGAACGTGGTGATGTTCATGTTCAGATCGAGTCAGGTCGGTTGCTGAGTATAGACTAGTGACTCAGGTTAAACCCAAACTGCCCGCACTTCAGGCGCACTGGCTAATGGTGGTTGCAACGGTCATCGCGATTAGCATCGTCACCTCCAGTCAACTGATCACGCATCGTATTAGCCTGTTGCTGGACAGGCAGGCAAGCGAATTGCTTGCAGCGGACCTGGTGTTGTCGTCGAGTTCTCCGATTTCTGCCGAGTACCGGCAACAGGCTGAGGACGTCGGCCTGAAAGTGGCTATCACGACGAGCATGAGAACGGCTATATTTATCGATGACGAACCACGGTTGGTCGAGCTGAAAGCTGTCAGCGAGGCCTATCCGTTACGTGGTCAGCTCGAAAAGGCGAGCGATCTTACCTCGCAAAGACAGCGCGTACTGCAGGGTCCCTCGAGCGGAGAGGTGTGGGTCGATAGTAAGCTACATGAAATAGTCGGTGAGACCGTAGCTCTCGGCAGCCAGGATTTTAAGAGTAGCTGGTTACTTACCTTCGAGCCCGACCGTGGTGGAACCCTGTTCAACCTGGCGCCACGCGTGTTAATGAATTTAAAGGATCTGGCCGCCACCGGTCTAATCATTCCCGGCAGCCGGGTTCGATACCGCATGTTGTTTGCGGGTGAAGCCAGCGACCTGGCTGCGTTCAGAAAGCGGCTGAAACCGCAGCTTAAAGAAGGCGAAACCATACAGGATCTGGAAAATGCCCGTCCTGAAATGCGAAGGGCACTCGAGCGTACCCGGACATTCTTTGCGCTTTCTATCATCTTAACCCTGGTCATCGCCATGGTTGCTATTGCAATTACGGCCCGCTACACAGCAGGCAAAGAAGCGCCTAAGGTGGCTATGTTGCGCGCGTTTGGAATTTCGCAAAAACGTTTAGCCGGGTTTTATCTACAGCAAATAGGCAAGCTTTGGGGGGTCGCGACCTTTTTTGGTATCGGCATCGGCTGGCTTAGCCAGTACCCCATCCAATGGGCACTCGATGGATGGTTCGGGCAGGCATTACCGCAGGTTTATCTAATCCAGCCTTATTTAATAGCGGCAACGGTTGGCTTTGTCTGTTTGGCGGGCTTTTGTTTGCCGCAATTATTAAATGCTGCCTCAACGCCACCGATGCAGGTATTTCGTCCCATTTCCAACCGACGTACCTTCGGTCGTAATGTGCTGGTTACAGCGGTTGGAATTATCTCGGTGTTTCTGGTGTTAATGCTGCTCATGCAAAGCTCTAAACTTGCAGTGGTAACGCTTGGCATGATTTTACTGGTCGCTCTGCTATTACCTGGATTTTTTA
>JAOUJX010000109.1 GCA_029882955.1 Gammaproteobacteria bacterium | reverse complement strand
GAAATCTATGGCGCTGAAATTAATACGGATATCTTCTTCCGGGACCGGTTTTAAATTTAGTGATTGTTCCTGGGGGTATAAATTCGTAATTGAATCAGGCCCCCCGGGCTGAAGCTGTATACAAAACTCTGACTGTCGTGCGTAAGCGATCAGTTTCTCCAGGTCGGTCTCAGACAGAACCTGCAGATGACGAAATACCAGTACGATGCGATCATCATCAGCAGCGACTTCGATCTGTGGAATACTTTCTCTGGCATCCAGCTGTTCGATTAACTCAGCGAGCTCCTGTAATCGATGACCAACCTCCGGTATTAGCACCTCACATTGCGACATGTCAGCTAGAAAAGGAGCATTACGTTCACGAAATCCAACCAGCACCCGGCCTTTCTTGCGCACATATTTCACCCCCAGACGGGCTTTACGCCTATAACCCCAGGAATCGGAACGCAACGCAGGCAGTATCTCTCCAGCAGTCAGACCAGCGTGCTGCATCATATCGAACAGGGTTTGTTGCTTGAAGCTTAGCTGATCATCGCTATGCAAATGTTGCAGACTACAGCCTCCGCAACGTTCAAAAGCCTCGCATTTGGCGTCGATACGTAAAGGTGAGGCTTCGAGCACTTCGAGGGCACTAGCCTGATCAAACTTACGGCTGGTTTTCTGGATTTGAATTTTTACCAGCTCATTTTTCAGCGCGCCAAATACAAACACAGTTTTACCGTTTATATTGGCGATGCCTCTACCTTCATGCGACATAGCTTCGATGCGCACGGTAACGGGTTCGGGTCTTTCTCTAGACCGGCGTTTTCTAGCCACGTAACTGGTTCCTACAGGTCGATCCAGGCGCTTTCGAAGGCCTGTAAATGTTTGAATTCCGAATTTTTTAAGGCGTCACGTACTAACACGCATTCGCCCTGGTATTGGGTCTGGTCCAGGTTACCCCGGTTACGTTCGTAGTTGAGATACAGCAGATAAGTATTGAGCACGTCTGTTTCGCAATAGTCGCGAATTCCGGCTATATTCCCCTGAAGATACTCGTCCCAGACCTGGCTACCGCTCATTCCCATTTTACCGGGGAACCCACAAAGCCCTGCGATTTCATCGAGTGATGCATTGGCACGAGCCGAGTAGCTGGCGAGCACATCCATCAGATCGGTATGGCGTTCGTGGTATCGGCCCTGATAATTGTTGTAGCGAAAACTGGCATCGTTACTGCCATTTTCCCAGTAGTGCCCGGCATTTATCGGGTAGAGCAATGATCGATAATGAATTACCGGCAGATCAAATCCACTACCATTCCATGACACTAGCGTCGGCGTATAACGTTCGATACCACTATAAAAGCGTTGTAGTAAATCCATTTCACTGGCGTCTATATCCCCCAGCGACCAGACCCGGAATTGGTCTCGACTGCGCAATACGGCCGATATCGCCACGACCTTATGCAGGTGATGTGGCAAAAACTCAGTATTGGCCTGCTGCCGGCGCTTGTGAAATACCGCTTTGGCGACATCTTCATCGGAGAGCCCGTGCAAATTATACAGGCGTCGGCAACCATCAATATCGGGGACTGTTTCAACATCAAATACAAAAACATTCATTTTTTATCTATCGCCAGTTAGCTGTCAAAAACACCGGTCGATAAATAACGATCACCTCGGTCACAAATAATCGTCACAATATGAGCATTTTCGACCTCGCTGGAAAGCCGAATGGCGGCAGCCACAGCCCCTCCAGAGGAAATTCCACAAAATAGTCCCTCCTGACTAGCTAACCGGCGTGTCATTCCTTCCGCCTCTTCCTGGGAAACATCAATTATTCGATCTACCTGGTCTGGATCGTAAATCGCTGGCACATAGCCCTCTGGCCATCGGCGAATACCCGGAATGACCGATCCGTCTTCCGGCTGTACCCCAACAATCTGGATACCTGGATCAGTCTGCCGAAAATACCGGGAGCAGCCCATGATAGTGCCAGTGGTCCCCATGGAACTGACAAAATGAGTAATCGACTGACTGGTTTGCTGCCATATTTCAGATGCCGTAGATTCATAGTGTGCTAGCGGATTATCAGTATTAGCAAACTGATCAAGTACCCGGCCTTTGCCCTGCTGCTGCATTTCCAACGCCAGATCGCGTGCACCCATCATGCCCTGCTCCTTGTCGACCAAAATAATTTCCGCTCCGTAAGCAGCCATTGCCGCGCGCCTTTCACCACTCATATTGTCGGGCATGATTAATATCATTCGATATCCTTTGGTGGCTGCTACCATCGCAAGGGCGATGCCTGTATTACCACTCGTGGCTTCGATCAAGGTGTCTCCCGGTTTTATTTCGCCTCGCGCCTGAGCCTTCATAATCATGCTGTATGCGGCCCGGTCCTTCACCGAGCCCGCCGGATTATTACCCTCGAGCTTGAGAGATATCCGGTTACTGGCATTAACATTCAGGCGCTGTAATGTTACCAACGGCGTGTTTCCTATATAATCTTCTAGCAACATGGTCTTACCGATTAGCGATGCGGGCTTTGAGCTGGTTTCAATGGATTGTATGACCTGGTCATTTTACTGCAATGATACGCGGCATACTATGCGATTTAGCAACATAACAGGACTATGATTTGTGATTTTTTGTATTAGATGTGTTTTTCTGACCATTCTGGTTTTACTATTCCCGATACGGCTCCAGGCTCAAAACCTTGAAATGGCGGAAGCAGACTTTTTTGAGGATGCACCTCTGGTATTAACAGCATCTCGGATGAGTAAGCCTCTCGAAGAATCCCCCGCCAGCGTAACGGTTATTGATCGGCAGATGATAGCGTCTTCCGGTGCACGTAAGCTGGCCGATATTTTCAGACTGGTGCCCGGTTTTATTGTTGGGAACCTCAACGGCAACAAGCCGGTGGTCACCTACCAGGGTCTGGGCTCGGAGTTCGCCCGACGACTTCAGGTACTGATTGACGGGCGCTCGGTCTTTATTCCCTCGTTTGGCGGCGTCTCATGGACCAACTTACCTTTGTTAATTGAAGACATTGAGCGCATAGAGGTAATACGCGGCCCGAATGCGGTAACTTATGGTGCCAATGCTTTTTTAGCGACCATTAATATTATTACTCGCGATGCCGCCGAGGATATCGGTGCTCGCTATTCGATAACTGCCAGTGATAACGCTAACCCAGAAGTCAGGGACGCTTACTTTCGCCTCGGCTACCATTTTGACAATGTCGATTGGCGACTCAGCGCTGGTAGCCTTAGTGACGATGGTTTCCGCAATATTTTCGACTCGCGGCAGACCAGTAAATTTAATTTTCGACTCGATTATAACGCCAGCAATCGGCAATTCTGGACAATCCAGGCCGGTAGTAGCATATCGGAAAGAGGCCTAGGCGAAGCAGGCGACCCAACCGGCGAGGAAAGATATATGGACGCCGGCAATCAATACCTCAATATTACCTGGGAACAAGTTAGAAGCAAAAGCAGTACCCGTCTACGCCTAGCCTATACCGCTCAGGAAGTAACAGATAATTATGTGACCGACCCCTTCCTTTTTAACGGTATCGCAATAACGACAGCTATCGACTTTGACCGTATTTCCAATCGAACCGACCTTGAACTCGTACAAAACGAAGAGTTTAGCGACAGTTTTCGTCTGGTTTACGGCGCCAACATTCGTAAAGACCGGGTAAAGTCATTTTTTCTGGCTAATGACCGTAGCTACCATGAAATAGACACTTCACGTCTGTTCTCGAGTATCGAATGGCGCCTGGGCCGGGAGCTGGAATGGATTCTGGACTTTGGCGCCTCTGTAGAAGAGTCGAGCTACACCGATACCAGCTATTCCCCACGAATTTCGGTTCTACGAAGAATTAACCAAAATCACATGCTACGCTTTGTTGCTTCGCGTGCAAAACGCAACCCGGTTCTCTACGAATACGAAGGTCTGACAGTATTTACTGCGAATATGGTGCAACCTTCTCCTTTCCCTGACCTGGATGTGGTAACAGCGAGAGGAAACCCGGACATATTGCCGGAAGATATCATTTCCTACGAAATAGGCCTGCGCAGTCAGTTCGACAACAGAGCTATCGCCAGCGATGTGAAGATTTTTTCCTATAAACTCTCGGATTATATCAATACCGAAAAATTCTCTGAACCAATATACGTGAGTGGTACCAGCACCCCCCTTGGTGTACTTACTTCAGAAGTCGACACAACCTTCAATGAAGATATTGCAATACGGGTCAACGGCATCGATCTAAGCTTCGACACCTCCCCTATGGCCAACCTGGATATAAAGACAGGCTTAAGCTTCGTCCAGGTTGAGTCGGATATCTCGAATATCGAGGACTCTTTTCCGCAATCGACTGCATTTATTTCCTCGGAATATCGTTGGCTGGAACAACATAGCCTGTCGGCATCCTTATACTACTTTAATGACATGGAATGGGTTGATTCACAGGACCCTCTCCCAGCTACAAGTAAACTGGATTTCCGCTATTCGTATATATTCGATAAAATCACTGAAACACAGATCGAGCTGATAGGTCAGAACTTGCTCGAAGAGTATGAGGATTATTTTACCGAGAATATAAACGAAAAAATAATCATGCTAAGGATATCTGGCGGCTTTTAGAACCGCGCAATGGAGAAATGAAAAAAGGATTATTGATATTTTGGTTATTGTTCTTACAGGCCTGGCCCTGTAGCTCAATTGCGCTCACAAACAGCGCTAAGGATATTATCGTTGTTAAAAGCGGCTCTAATATCTACTTCCACCAGACAATCAATAAACTGACCGCATTATCTAAGGGCATCAATTTCAAAATTATGGACTCAGATGAGTTGAACTCTGAATTAAAATCGACCTATAAAGATAATATTTTTATCACGCTTGGTCTTGGTGCCACCAATAAGGTTATTAATTTATTTCCCGATCAACTTGTTATCAGTACTTATGCTACCCACGAACAGGTAAAAAGCATTGCACCAGCGGGAACAAATCATCTCGCTATATTGCTCGATCAACCGCTGGAACGGTACCTGGCATTCGGTCATTTTCTAACCGGATCAATGACCCCCGGCATTATTAACAGCAAACAATTAAAGCTTAGCCAGCAACAAAAAAATATTCTCAAGCGACTTAATCTAAACCTGTCTCAGTACCAGACTTACAGTAGCGCCGGTTTACTACCCAGGATTCGACAATTAAAGAATCAAAACGATGCCCTGATCATGTTGCCCAATCAGCGCCTGTACAATCGGGATACACTAAAAGGTATATTGTTAACCGCTTATCGGGTTCGTATTCCGATTCTCAGCTACTCCCCGGCTCATGTAAAATCGGGCGCTCTGGCCTCGATATATTCTTCCCCGGAAGATATAGGCCGACAGCTCAGCGAATTACTCTCTGATAGCTTAATCAAACCTCCAACCGCGGGGCAGATACTTCACTATGCCCGTTATTACTCGATAAAAATAAATCGTCGGGTTGCCCGCTCCCAGGGATTTAAACTGCCCGAAGAAGCAGATATCCGGCAGCGCCTGACCGAGATCCAACAATGAACCGGCTTGGTATCAAGTATCAAATTCTGTTAATTACCTTCATTCCTGCCATTATTATTGATGTGTTTTTTACTTATTATCACATCAACACCACCATTAGCCAGGCAGAAAAAATGTTACAGGATGGTGGATTGATCATTTCAAAACAAATTGCCGGTGCCTCAGAATATAGCTTATATTCGGGTGACGACAGGCAAATCCAGTACTTGCTCGATCAAACCGTGGATACCAATGATATCGTCCTTGCCGCGGTTTATAATGTTGAAGGCGAGCTTATCGTCCAGTCCGAATCTAAAGACTATGAAACGAGTCAATTAAGTGACTATTATCAGTTTCACCAACCCATTAGATCAGAAAGTATCATCGTATCCGATGTATTCTCACCTGACCACGATGACATTTCGCAAAACCAGACCATAGGCTGGGTAAATCTCTATGTTTCCAGACAGAAGCTCGAAGAGAGCAAAGTCAAGGTCATGCGAGATGCAGTGATTGTATTTATTTTCATATTGATCATGACTCTGGTTGTTACAACAATTATTAGCCGCGGTATCACCAACCCCATCTTCAAACTCATTGAACACCTAAAAAGAGTAGAGACCGGGCATCTCGGCGAGTTAATTGAGCCACTCGAGTCCAACGAAATTGGCTCGGTTCAACGTGGGTTTAATCGCATGACCCAGTCTCTACAAACCAATCGGAAACATTTGACCGGGCGTATTCAGCAAGCCACGCTGCAACTGAACGAAGCCATTGCAGACCTGGAAACCAAGAATCGGGAACTGGGTTTCGCTCGTGACGAAGCCCAGGACGCGAACCGGATTAAGTCAGAATTCCTTGCCAACATGAGTCACGAAATCCGCACGCCAATCAATGGCATTAAAGGGTTCATTAATTTGATGGGCCAGTCGGAATTATCTTCACGGCAAAAACGATACGCCGATATCATTATGAAATCCGCTAATGATTTAACCGAAATCATCAACGAAATCCTCGACTTTTCCAAACTCGAGTCCGGCAAACTGCAGATCGTCGAGGAAGTTTTTGACCTCTACGAACTAATCGAACAAACCCGGGACATCCTGTTTATTAATATTATTAGCAAAAACATTGACCTGATACTAATCATCTACAGTGATACACCACGCTACGTATATGGCGACAAGTTGCGGCTGAAGCAGATATTGCTCAACCTGGTAGGCAATGCCATAAAATTTACCGATCACGGCCAGGTCGTTGTACATGTATCGCTGGAGCAGGAATTTAATAATGAAGCAGAAGTTTTAATAAGTGTAGAAGACACCGGTATCGGGATTTCCAGTCATGATCAGGAGGAACTCTTCACTGCATTTAGTCAGGTAGAGACTGCGGCCAATCGTCGTTATACCGGCACTGGCCTCGGATTAGTCATAAGCAAAAATCTCGTAAACCTGATGGGTGGAGAAATCAGTCTGCAAAGTGCTGCCGGACAGGGCTCGACTTTTTCCATGAAGTTGCCTTTTACCATTCCATTGGAGGGCCCGGGTCGGGAAGCGATGCAAAGTATTAACTTAACCGCTTTAATCTTTGCTTCGAAACAAGTCTGTCTCCAGGAAATCAAGTCACTTTTCGACCGTGCTGGAGTCGATACCGAAGGCGCCTTGATCGGGCCAAATCAGCCCCCCGAGAAAATTAGAGAATCTATCATTCATAATCTGAATTCAATCGACCTGATCGTCTTTGATCTGCGACACATGACGCAGCAGCTGAACGATATAATCGACGATATAATTAGTTCAAAGGTAAAAATCATTGTCATGCATTACGACCCCAGTATGGTGCCGGAATCGATAAACCAGGGCTATGAATTTATTTCAAACATCACTACTAGCGTCTATTTGAGAAAATTACTCACCATAGGAAATACCAGGAGTACTCTCAAACAACCGTTACTGAAGACTCCGTCCCAACCCCGGCCAGGTAAAAGAATACTAATTGTCGATGACAATCAAATAAACCTCAAACTCGCGGCCGAATTTATCAAGCTTTGGGGCCACCAGCCGACTGAAGCTTTGCACGCCCATGAAGCCATGACCTATTACAAACAACAATCGTTCGACCTCGTTGTTCTCGACATTCAGATGCCGGATATCGACGGTACGGAACTGTTAAAAAGGATGCGCGAAGCCAAGCCCGAAGCTAATATGACTTTTGTCGCCCTCACAGCAAATGTGCTGCCGCAGGAATCGGCACGCTTACTCAAGCTTGGCTTCGATTATTATCTGAGCAAACCGATTGACGAAGAAAAATTTCGCGCGATTCTGGGTGGCGACAGTGTGGTACCCGAACCATCTGAAAAAGTTCATTCTGAGATTGAAGACCTACCTAATATCGATACTCTGAAAACCATAGATCTTGCAAAATCACTGATTCTCTCGGCCAACAACGAATCTATTCTATTACAAATGTTAAAAACCCTGCTGCAGGAAATACCGGTTCACCAGGATCAGCTTAGCTCTGCTTTGAAAGTTTCGGACCGGGAAAAAATTTCCAGTGTAATTCATAAGATCCACGGCATAACCTGTTACGCTAGTCTGCCGAATTTACGCCAGCTGGTATTATTGATTCAGGAGCTAATCAGCGACCAGCCTGACCAGTCAATCAACCATCTGGCCGAGGATATTATTACCGAACTGGAAAACGTGAAGAATGAAACCGAATCTATTTTAAAGCACAAATTCGACCTGAGCCGGCAAGCTTCAGCTTAATCGGCTTCCAGAATCACCATAGCAACCGCGTAATGTTTCTCATCCGAAAGTGACAGAAAAATACGGGATATCTGACGCTGCTCGATCAGCTGTAACGCTACCCCATAAAAACATAATAATGGTTTACCGTTACTTTCGTTCTTAACTTCAATTGACTTATATCCCACACCCTGGTCGAAACCGGTTCCCAGCGCCTTGGCCGCAGCCTCTTTAGCTGCAAACCGGGAAGCGAGGAAAAGAGCGGGATGCTTACGCCGCTGGAATTGACCAAACTCGTTATTAGTCAATAAACGACGCGCAAAACGATTACCATATTTTTCATGCAACTTTGAAAATCTCACCGTCTCGGCAATATCGACACCAATGCCCGAAATCATGCGCGCGCTTCTATCATTAACCGTTTCATTTCACGCACTGAATTTGCCAGGCCATTAAATACCGCATCGGCAATAATTGCGTGTCCGATATTGAGTTCGCTTATTAATCGATTGGCTGCTATCGGCTTAACGTTATGAATATTCAATCCATGACCCGCGTTGACCTGTAGACCCTTACTATGCGCGTAGCTGACAGCCTGGTTTATCTCTTCCAGCAGCCTGTGCTGCTCGTTCTCGTTTTCAGCATCAGCGTAGTGACCGGTGTGAATCTCGATACAGGGGGCGCCGCATTCAATCACCGCGTCAATCTGTTCTTTACTGGCATCGATAAAAGGCGAAACGCGAGTACCAATTGCCGCCAGACGCTGGCAGGCAGATTTAACCGATGCCATCTGGCCGACCACATCGAGCCCGCCTTCGGTGGTTAACTCTTCCCTTTTTTCCGGTACCAGACAAACATCTTCAGGCCTGATTTTTTCGGCAAGAGACAGCATCTCTTCGATTACGGCTATTTCCAGATTAATTTTGGTCTGTACGACCTGCTTCAGTAAGAGCACGTCTCGTTCCTGGATATGACGACGATCTTCGCGCAAGTGTAAAGTAATAGAATCGGCACCGGATTGCTCGGCAATTTGTGCCGCGTAGACTGGATCAGGATAACGCGTCCCTCGAGCCTGGCGTAATGTAGCCACATGATCGATGTTAACGCCCAATGTAATCGACATAATTAGCTCCGGTTCTGAATTTGTAAATAAATATCACGGGATTTTAATACTTTCCCCTGTAAGTTAAAGTCGATAATGCAGCGCATCACGGTTTTAGCCATTTGCAAGACCTCCGCGTTCTCGTATTGCCTCTGATTCCAGGCTTTAATCGTGATGCCACTGACAACATTGGTCGCATCTTTTTCACTCCGTAGAAAACCGCGCGTTGCCTGAAAGCTATAGTAAGCGTCGGCATTAATGGGCTCGCCATACGCCGCTTCCATACTCATATCAGGCAGGTATCCCAGGTTCTGCATGACAGATCGCTCAAACTCTCGAAGTTGTGCTTCAATATTATCATTGTCTATTTGTCTTAGCAGTTCATCATATAACGTAAATAGCTCCGGGCTCGACTCCTGGGCGGGCATAAAAGCCGCTATTAACTCATTCACATATAAAAGCGGCAAATACAGGCGCTCATCCACTGGCAGAGTGATGCCATCAATCGAGGTTAAAGTTTTGAGCTCCTGTCGACCTGTCCAGCCTACCGTGAGGTGGCAAAATGGCTGAAACAGGCCTCGAGATTTACTCGACTTACCGCCTTTAGCCAGCACACTGACGCGCCCATAGTCAAACGTCATCAAATCCAGAATCAGGCTGGAGTTTTGCCAGTCACGTCGATGTATCAAATAGGCTGGCTGATCAGTAATTCTGATCTGCACTGGAATAGCCAAATGCGGCCAATGAACGCTCGTCATCGGCCCAGTCTTCTCGAACCTTTACCCATAATTGCAGATAGACCTTGCCATCGATTAACTTCTCGATATCGGCTCTGGCCAGACTACCGGTTTTCTTTAGCTGGCTCCCCTGCTTGCCAATCACTATGGACTTCTGCGATTTACGCTCCACCCATATTGTTGCGGAAATTCGGGTGAGATCGGTCTCTTCTTTGTAATGATCGACGCTCACAGTAATCGAATAAGGCAGTTCCTGGGTTAAAACCCGAAACAATTTTTCGCGTACTATTTCCGCGACAATAAACCGCATCGATTTATCCGTTAGCTGATCATCGGGGAATTGTGGTACCGCCACAGGCAAGCGACTCACTATGAGCGGCTCCAGCCGGTCAAGATTATCTTTTTCGAGCGCCGATACCGGAATAATTTCAAAGTCTGGTACTTTCTCAGCAATCTTCTGCATCACCGGCAAACATTCGGCCCGGCTGAGCTGGTCTATTTTATTGAGCACGATCAAAACATTACGCTGGTCGGCAACCCGCTGTAGTATTTTCTCGTCATCACCATTAAAGCGACGGACATCGAGTAAGACACAAATCAAATCAGCATCGGCCAGCATACTGGTCGCCGCCCGGTTCATATAACGATGAATCGCCTTGTGATTACTGTCGTGTATGCCCGGTGTATCGACAAAAATACATTGGTACTCTTCAGTCGTTTTTA
>JAOUJX010000108.1 GCA_029882955.1 Gammaproteobacteria bacterium | reverse complement strand
ACCTGCAAGCTATTCTCCATCCGGCGATAAAAAGCTAACTCACAGGCATGTTATTCCCGGTATAGCGTCAACCTTCATAAAATCTTCACAAAACCTTCGTCATAAGTACAAGTATTCGTAAGACGACAAAATTAATATTCGTTGCAGAAACTCAATTATTAAGGGCGTAAGTAACGACATGACAATTTTAAAAAGGGTTAATTCATCTAAAATATTGGTAGTGATGGCAACACTTACCCTACTTAGCGCCTGCGGCGGTGGCGGTGGCAGTGGCAGTGGTGGACCGGGGGGCAGTCCGGCCGAGTCAAACCCCGATTTTATCGCCAAGGCTGAAGCAATAAGCTTTACTCAGATACGCTTATACGATGGCCACATTAATCCGGCGGACCCGGCTCCTGTCGAACTGGATGTTAATACCCTCGAGTCCGGCGACTTGATCACGGTGGACGTTGAATTCGAAATTACTGGTTCGGTCTCAGAATACTCGCTGCTTGTGCAATTAGTGCCGCAGAGCGTGTTTGATCAATTAAGAACTGGAAATACTGTGGGTGAAATTTTTCCTGCCGATAGTCTACAGGTGGCTGATTTTATCGATTTAGGCGGGGCTTATCTCGACACTCCTCAGCCTGGAATTTTTCACGGAGTAATTCACGCAAAACTACCGGTACTTGAACAGGACACCATCTATAAAGTATTGGTCACGCCATCGTTAGAATACTTATCCGCCAGTACTCCCATAAGCAATGACGACATTTTAGTCATGCCTGCGCTGTTAGATAACCGGCAGCTTTTAGTTGGTCAATTAGGTCAGGTATCAGTAAAAATAGCGGAAGTCCCGAATTTGAGTATCGATAATGAATTTACCCAGCTTGAAATTGGTAGCAAATTTGATGTAAATGGCTTCTCTATCGAGCCGATTTTCCAGACCTCTATAGAAGTCGACCTAACAAGCTTTGCTATTGCGGAAAATATAATATTATCGCTTTCGTGGACATCGTCTGGCGGCGGCACATTTCCTCTGGGTTTATTGACCTCGGATGTAGATGGAAATCCGGTTATCAGTACAGATCCACAGTTTAAAATTAATTCAACCGATGCTACATCGGTCACTATTCCAGTGGTTGCCTATTCCACTAACAAAGCACAATCTGCTTTACTCCGCGAGTCTACCGACATCCGTGATATTGCCGATCAGGCAGTTCAGACCGGCAATTTTAATTTATCAGTTTTTTACATCGAAAACGGATTACCCGTGGACACAGGCCAGCAGCATACATTTTCAATACCGCTGGTTAGCCAGGATAATAGCCCGCTGGTATTATCCGATGAGGCCGCTGTCAATTTTACGGTACTGAGAGCAGGGTTGACTAATGACGCCTGCGTCGTCATCAGGAATACTGCCTTTAATATCGATACCGGAGAACTAATCACCGATGTAGAAGGCGAGTTAATAGCAACGCCGTGTCCAGCAGCGGGTACGGTGGTTCCAGACGAAATGTTATGGCGTTATGACTTAACCACCAAACAATTCATCAGCAAAGAAAAGGACCTGAACAACAATAACTATTGTATCGCCTGGGCAGATCAACCCCCCAGTAGTAACTTTTTTCCACTTGATTTCAACTTGCGGAAATGCGCCTTTGAAACCAGTGCACCGGGTACTGCGATAATTTCACAACGTTTTATTTTTGATGGTCAAAAAATAAGGCTGGAAGAAATTCCGGCTTACCTCGAGGTTATTATCACCACGTCGTTTACAAAAGAAGTGACAGCTGTGTTTTACCAGGATTTAAATTTCATCCCCACCACAGCTGATTTTTTCACCAATACTAACGGTGTTGAAATCGATCAATTTGGTCGCATTTTTTACGTCGGTAAGTTTTACGACAGAGGATGGGGCAACGCCGACACGGCAAGAGTTGATCTATCTTTCGGCGGCGAATCTTATGTCGATTATTATCCAGTCATCGGTGCTACTACAGAAGGTCATGCCACACTATCGACCAGTTTGCTTGGAATTAACGCTAACCTGATCGACACAAATTTCGGCATAAAACGATATTTCTCTAAAAAGATTTCCGTACTTGGTATCAATACGCCAGATGTGGAGGCCGGTGACGGCGCTCAATTAACGATTGATATAGCCGGTTTCACCGCATTCAAAGCGGGCAGCATAACCAGGAAAACCATTACTGACAGTTACCTTTTGTCAGACCCTGTTGGCGATGTATTGTTTGGTGTGCCAAAAATTACCGACCGGGAGGCTGCGCCGATTCAGTTTAAGGTAAATGAAGATTTCGTGAACACAACGGTACTGGTGTCGGTTATTCCAGTGACTATAAAAGGTGGTGTCGACGGCACCGCAGATGTCAAAATTAAATTAACCTCCCCCGAGGTTGGATTTCAGGTGGCCGTGACCGAAGCATTCAAGCTGAGCGGATTTTTAAGTGCCCAGGTTCTGGCCGCCGGCGTAGAAGGTAAACTAACCGTCATAGACCAGTCACTTACTTTTGCTGCAGGTGGTGGGTTTGGTGTCGATACAACATTTCCATCGAAACTCACTTTTGAAATAAATAGTTCACTAATAGCGAAAATGAAATTATTAAAAGGTGAGCTTACTGCGTTCGTAGAATATCCTTCACTATGTTGCTTTCCGCCCAAAGTTAAAACCAGGAAAAAAGAGAAGGTTCTCTATAGTTCGGATTTTCTATTTAATCAGGACTGGGAAATATATTCAAAAAACATAACCGCCACTATCATTGATTATTAATGCGCAATCTTATGAAACGAATAATACAGTTGATAGTGCCCGGTATATTATTGGCAGCCACCACTCAGCTGTTTGGTGCTGAATCAATCGTAGACACGGGCTGTTATTCCGCTTACCACCTTGAGCAGAAGCTGGATTTGACGCTAACATTTGGGGATAACGTAGAGCATCAAAATAGCATGGTTGATGTCGATATTCATGTTAAGGAAATATCTGTTTCAGTTATCAATCCTGATCAGTCTCAAGCATCTTATAGTACTGCTGATTCAGTGCGTTCGTTTATCGTGCTGATCAGCCCGAATACGAGCAAAGTCAACGGCATACATATGGATAAGTCGGAACGTTATCGCAATCCGTTTTTAGTATTTATGGATGGCGATAGCGGGCGATTGATTGATTTGAAATCGACGGTTAAGGACCCGTCAGTTTTACATGAGTACCTGTCATTTTTCGACCTGTTCCAATACTCGGAGCATAGTGGGGATTATCATTATCGTAACGGTAACGGACATTACCTGGCACAGGTAGGTACCGATGAAAACCTGCCAGGTACAATAATTCGAAAAAATACCGGGTATATCGAATCGAATGACGCCAGTGGGCCCAAGATCGATATCCAGGACAGTTTCTTATCGATCACCCTGGATGATTCGCACTCTGACTGCTTTTATCAAAAGGGCACGGGGAAAGATTTATTTAAAACAGTCATGTCTAAAAAAGCGTTTGTTGAAGGCGAATCAGAAATTGTCATCGAGTCGGATTTAAAGCGGGCATTACCATCTACGCATTTTTTCTACACGCTGACAGATGATCTTGCCCTATGGCCAACCCCGGATAAAGTTGTAACTATTACTCGTGAGCAGGCCATGGAAAGGCTTCCTGATTTTATATTCCAGCTTTCATCCCTAACCCTGGATGACCCTGAGTTTCTTAGAACGATAATTTCCGAACAAAGCTTATGGCCTCATCTAGCAGATTATATAACAGAAAGTGGCCTGACTAACGAGCTCAGCATGCAACTTTTTTGGGCGTTAGATAAAATCGATACGAGTGAATCAGTCGCAGCACTCACGAATTTGGCTACTAGCGCATTATCAAGCCGTGACCATTTACGTGCCGTATTAGCGTTAGGCAGCACTTCTGCCCCTTTTGGTCCAGACAGTGTTGCATTGCTAAAAAGTTATATGTCTAACTTTGCTGACCCTGAATTTGCCCAGCCCGAAAGTCTCACCTATGTCCGAATGCTCGGAGCTATGGCAAACAGGAGAAGTGCGGCCAACCCTGTACAAAGCAGCGAAATTAAAAACTTCCTGTATTCCCAGGCTGGTACCTATATGAACGAGTCGGTAAATGCAGCTGTTATCGACGCAATTGGCAATCTTAAAAGTAGCATCGACCCTGAAGGTGAAGAAATTTTGTTACAGAGCTTATCGGAAACATCGGATCAAATAAGGCAATCGGCGGCAGCAGCACTCAAACGAGTCCCATATAAACCTGAAAACAGTGATATTTTGATTAGTCAACTCGAAAACGAAAGTAACATCGCTGTAAAAAATACAATAATCGAGGTTTTAGGCAAAACCAATAATAATGACCTAAAAGTTAAACATCAGTTATTAGCAGTATTAGATAACTACAACGATTCAGGAATAAAAAAGAAGTCGCTCGGAAGCCTGAAAAAAATAGACTACATTTTCGAGGCAGAAGACATACATCGATTAGAGTCTCGACTGAGAAAGGAAACCGATAAATCCAGCCAAAGGTTGCTCGCTTCATTAATATTAAAGCACCGACGCCGTATTCTAAATTCGAATTGATATTTAATAATCGGAGGAAACCACTACCGCATATCGCTCAATACCACCGCCATCCAGGAAAGCTTCTTTATTCATCGGGTTTTGATGCGCCATTTTAAAATCCTCACTGCCTACCCAGTTCTGGAAAGCCTGTTCATTTTCCCAGTGAGTTAAAACCACATACGGCGTATTATCGGACTCAGGCTTCAAAACCTCCATGAGTACGAAGCCGGGCTGCTGGTTTATCTGTCCAGCTCTATTTTTAAACCTCTGTTCGAATTCCTGACTATATTCAGGCTTTACAAATACTCTGTTTGCAACGACATAACTCATGGATAACTCCGGTGTTGGTTTCGCCTTACTTCCTAACAATAGCAGTTTCGCTGTTAAATGTTTTATTCGATGGGAGCTGACTTATAATTAAAGCTGTGATCTGATATGCAATGCAATGTCAACTAAACCCAATACGACCGGCGCTATGCGTAAACTTATTCACGAGGTGAAGACCACGCTACCTCTTGATTTGTCGCCAGTCGAAGTCTGCTCGGACGAATGCAAAAGCTGTTCGATCAAGTTAATCGAATATATCGCCATGGAACTGGAAAACTGGGAGAGCCGTCTCGATGATGGCGATATCCCCAATTTCCGCGACCTTAACCGGCTAGCTAAAAGCAGTCAAAAAATTTATCGCGCGCTCCTGAAAAATGGACTGATAGATGACCCACTTTGAGTTAGCTGCGTCTTTGGTCTAAACCTCAACGAAACAATAAAATCGGTATCCTGCAGCTTCGAATCATTTCGGTAGTGGTCGAACCGATAATCAAACTCCTGATTCTGGAATGGCCAAACGCGCCCATCACCAGCAGGTCGTAATGATCGGTTTCGACTTCGCGGGCGATCACGGTTTCGGCCTGACCGGTTTCAATTTTAGTTTTGACGCTATAACCTGCCCCGCGTAAACGTTCGGCAGCGACTTCCATTTGATTAGCTGATTCTGACGTTTGGGAACCTACGAATAACAATTCGCATTCGAGTCCCTTAAACGCTTTGTTGCTTGCGATTTCTTCGATAGCCTTGTGCACACTGGGCCCGCCATCAAACGCTATGAGAAAACGCTGAATCGGTTGAAATGCCCTCGATGCTACCAGTACCGGCCGGTGACTGGAGCGGACAACGCGCTCGAGATTAGACCCCAGGTGAAGCTTGTTGAAATCCGCCGCGGCACCGCGTTTACCGATTATGATGATG
Source organism: Gammaproteobacteria bacterium (assembly GCA_029882955.1). GTDB lineage: Bacteria > Pseudomonadota > Gammaproteobacteria. The sequence goes on along the minus strand of JAOUJX010000108.1, from coordinate 5,049 downwards.
TCGACATTGGTCTCAAGATCTTCGACTGCTTCGACAATTTCGCCATGGCGTAATTTGGTTGTGACCTTATCCACCCCGGATGCGGTGAAGATCGCTACCGCATCCTCAAGTATGGCCCTGCCGTGTTGTTGTGTAAGCCGGGCTCTCTGCGCATCGAGCTCGACCAGTTCTTCGAGCAATGCCGTCCTCGCACCGAGGCCGATACTACCGCTGAGATTTTCCGGTTGGGATGCTTCGCTGCGACCCAGAACATGGACTACTTCTACGCTCCCGGCTGATCGTTTTGCAAACCAGGCGGCATGATCGCAAACACTTTGTGAATAACTGGAACCGTCGATTAATGCCATTAGATTAGTCATATCTGTTGCCTAGTGTCCTAACAGGCGCTCAAGCGCCCCGGGTTTATCGTGGATAGCCAATTGATCGACAATGGTTTCGCTTGCCTCATTTAGGCCTATAATTTCTACTCTGGCGCCTTCACGACGGAATTTCAGCACCATTAAGTCGATTGCGGTAACGCTGGAAATATCCCAGATATGCGCCCGGCCGACGTCTATTATGACCTCTTCCAGGGCTTCTTTGAAATCAAATGAACGGTTGAAATCATCCACTGAGGCAAAAAACAGCTGCCCCTCGACCAGGTAGGTGCGCGATTTACCATCGCCACTCAGTGTTGAAGTAACCCGGAATATCTGTGCAATTTTCCAGGCAAAGAAAATCCCCGAAAAGAGCACACCAGTTAACACACCTATCGCGAGGTTATGGGTAGCCAGTACAGCTATCACTGTAGCTACCATGACGACCGAGGAGCTCGCTGGATGGTCTTTCAGGTTTTTAATCGAAGACCAGCTAAAAGTTCCTATCGATACCATGATCATAATAGCAACCAGGGCCGCCATCGGGATCTGTTTCACCCAGTCCCCGACGAAGACAATCATGATCAACAGAAACACACCTGCGACCAACGTGGACAAACGTCCCCGCCCACCCGATTTGACGTTAATCATCGACTGACCAATCATCGCGCAACCTGCCATGCCCCCCATGAAACCAGTCACCGTATTGGCAATACCCTGACCGATGCATTCACGATTCTTATCGCTGCTGGTATCGGTTAGCTCATCCACAATCGACGCCGTCATTAAAGACTCCAGCAGTCCTACCGCGGCAACAGCGGCCGAGTAAGGTAATATGATCCACAGGGTTTCTAATGTGAAGGGGATATCAGGCAACAGGAACACCGGTAATGTCGACGGCAGTTCACCCATGTCTCCGACCGTACGCACATCCATTTGCAGGAATATAGAAATCGATGTCAGCACAAGAATACAGATCAGCGGCGATGGAATCGATTTAGTGATATACGGGAACAGATAGATGATACCGAGTCCGGCTGCCACCATAAAATAAGTCATGTAAGGCACGTCGATTAATTCGGGCAACTGGGCGATGAATATTAACACCGCGAGAGCGTTGACGAAGCCGGTCATCACCGAGCGTGAAACAAATCGCATGAGATATCCCAGCCGCAGGAAACCAGCCACGATCTGAATCAGTCCGGCAACGACGGTAGCCCCTAACAGGTATTCCAGGCCATGCTGCTTCACCAGCGTAACCATTAACACAGCGGTTGCCGCAGTGGCCGCCGATATCATACCGGGACGCCCTCCGGTGATCGCAACGATAACTGCGATTGAGAAGGAGGCATAAAGACCGACCTTCGGGTCGACGCCAGCGATAATCGAAAAGGCGATGGCCTCAGGAATAAGTGCCAGTGCAACGACTAGCCCTGCCAGTACATCGGCGCGGATATTGCCAAACCATTCGGTTCGCAATACAGGTAGGGAAAAATTGTTCAAAAAATATCTCGCTTGAAGTCTATCAGTCGGTAAATAAAGTAGCGCCCGTCGGACAGAAAATACTTCTGACGAGTCTGGTTGAGTAAAAACTAAGGGGTTCTATGGAGCAGGATGATTAACATTGCTCGAAACGCGCGGCGGGCATCATACCTGCATTTGTATCGATAGGCTATCAATCCCCGGGTAAATAGCGCGTTAGCTGGATTTATTTCTTCTTTTTGCCGCCCTTAGTGTAAAAAACCCCGGGGATCCAGGTCTTGTGCAGCTTCGCCGTCGCGGCCAGGTCACCTTTCTCTTCGTCTTCGAAGCGGAAGTGGTTTTTTCCGATACGAATCACATCGCCATCTTTTAAACGGTGGAGACTGATGGCCTCATCGTTCACATAAGTGTGATTAGTGCTGGCCTGATCCTGAAGAATATATTCGATCTGACTGCCATCCGGGGTTAGCATCACTTCAAGCGCCGCGTGACGTAAGCTAACCAGGTCATCATCCAGAGACACGTCGCAACTTTCATCACGACCGAATTCGGTCAATTGCTTCTCAATCGGTAATTTAATACCGGCACCGGTATTAGTCTGTTGAATTAACACGGCCATGTTGTTCGCCTGAAATAAAAATATTATAGCAAGACATGATCAAATTGCTTATCAGGAAAATTAGAGAACAATTTGCCATTTTCTATACAGTGACTCAATCTCAATAGTCGACCTGGGCCATCATGGTTAACGTCCAGCCACTCGATCAGGTTTGGCTTCGATGCAGTCATGATCTCAGACCAGGCCGGTGGTGGCGCCAGCCATTCTCCATTCGCATCTCGCATATGCGAACGGTCTGACGAAAAATTCTGGACATAATAAGCCGCCTGGATCAGCCTGAGCGTGACATCACAGTTTTCCGCGTCTACGCCATGTCCGAGAAAAGTCGCGGGGAAATATTGGTCGGCGAGGACAGGCAAACCCAGTGTAGTATCAAGATCCCACACCCACCAGCGCCGATCATGAACCAGTAGTATGACGTGGTAGTCCCAATATACCGGAGACTCCGCGTTTGGCGCCTGACTCTGGTGCCAGAGCCGACGGTAATCTCCCTCGCCCGAAATCATCGCGACCAGGACTTGCTGCTCACGGAAGCATGATTCCTGCGCCAGGTGCCAGATGTTCTCCTCGCAGTAGTACGGCGTATAGTGAAATTTCTGTGTCGATATCATTCCTGCGATTATCGTCGTTAATGCCTGACAATCCAGCGGAATATGAATAACCACTGTTTAATCGGCTCAGATGAGGCGATCTTGATCAAGGTCAAGGAGCTGCAGCCAAGACTGTTCGATGATTGCCTGGTCGCCCAGTCCCAACAAAACCCAGGATTCCAATATGGAGTTAATCTGCCCGGCAGGTAACCTGCCCTCACTAAAGGCCGCCGTCGATAACGGTGCCGACGCGGTTTATATCGGCTTTCAGGACGACACCAATGCGCGGCACTTTGCCGGGCTAAACTTCAATGACAAGCGCGCCCGCGAAGGCATTGCCTACGCTCAACAACGCGGCGCAAAAGTCTTCGTCGCGATTAATACCTATCCTCAGGTCGCCGCTTTTGAACGCTGGCAAGGGGCGGTCGACCGCGCTGCCCAGCTGGGCGTCGATGCCCTAATCCTCGCCGATATCGGGCTGCTGGATTATGCTGCAGAACGCTGGCCCGATTTGCGTCTTCACCTGTCGGTACAGGCTTCGGCTACCAACCCGGCATCGCTACGTTTCTACCATGAAAATTTCGGTATCCAGCGCGCGGTGTTACCGAGAGTCTTATCGGTAAAACAGGTCGAGCAGGTTACCAAAGAAAGTCCAGTCGATATCGAAGTATTCGGTTTCGGCAGCCTCTGTGTCATGGTCGAAGGTCGTTGCTTATTGTCATCTTATGCCACCGGGCAATCACCCAATACCTTCGGTGCCTGTTCACCCGGTAGTGCGGTTCGCTGGACAGAAACTTCCGAGGGGCTGGAATCCCGGCTCAACGGCGTATTAATCGACCGTTATGGTGAAGGTGAGAATGCCGGTTACCCCACCCTGTGCAAAGGACGTTTCCAGGTACAGGACAAGACCGGCTATGCCATCGAAGAGCCAACCAGCCTGAACACACTGTCGCTAATACCAGAGCTGATGCGTATCGGCGTCAGCGCCCTGAAAGTCGAAGGCCGGCAGCGCAGTCCGGCTTACGTCAAACAGGTCACCGGGGTTATGCGGGCAGCCATCGATGCCGCTAAACAGGACCCGAAGAACTTCACCCCGAAGACCGAATGGGATTCCGCGCTACAGAAAGTTTCCGAAGGCGCACAATCGACACTGGGGGCTTACGCCCGACCCTGGCAATAATATGACCGACACACCGAAACTATCCCTCGGCCCACTGCTCTATTACTGGTCGAAGCAACAAACCGAAGATTTCTACCAAAGTGTTGCCAATACAGACATCGATATTGTTTACCTTGGTGAGACCGTCTGCTCCAAACGCCGGATCATGCGCAGCAAAGACTGGTTCCGTATCGGAGAAAATTTACAGGCTCAGGGCAAGACTGTCATCCTCTCAACCCTGACTTTACTGGAGGCCGCGTCGGAACTTAGTGCGCTGGGAAGACTTTGTCGCGAAAGCCCGTTTTTAATTGAGGCCAATGATATTGCCGCCGTACAGATTCTGAGCGAACTCGGCAAGCCTTTTGTCACCGGTCCATCGGTCAATATCTACAATAGCCGGACACTGCAAAAATTAGCGGAAAAAGGACTAAGGCGCTGGACCATGCCGGTCGAACTGTCAGCAACCGAGCTGACCGAGTTCCAGCAGCTTAAACCCGATAACGTAGAGACTGAAGTCTTCGCCTGGGGACGAATGCCACTGGCCTATTCGGCGCGTTGCTTTACCGCGCGTGCAGAAAACCTGCAAAAAGATGACTGCCAGTTTCGTTGTCTCGATCATCCGGACGGCTTACTGCTGTCGACGCGAGAAGACGAAGCCTTCCTCTGTATTAACGGTATTCAGACACAGTCGGCGCGGACGGTGAACTTGCTGGGAGAAATCAATCAATTTATCGAGTTGGGAGTCGACGTATTACGCATAAGCCCTCAATCGCACAATACCCTGGATATTATCGAGCGTTTCAAAGCGGTATTAGATGAACCACAGTCGCCAGAGAGATTCAA
>JAOUJX010000474.1 GCA_029882955.1 Gammaproteobacteria bacterium | reverse complement strand
CCAAACGGGTACAGAAATGGCGAGAAATTTAAAGACTTTTTTAGCTGGCATGGATTAAAATTTATTGATGAACCTACAAGATAGAATAACAATATCAGGGTTAACCGACACCGGGCTCGTGCGCAAAAAGAACGAGGACGCTATAGGCTTTGATAGCGCGCTCGGTCTTGTTGTCCTCGCGGATGGAATGGGCGGTCATCGCGGAGGTGAAATGGCGAGCGGGCTTACGGTTGATAGAATTATGGATACCGTTCAGAAAAATTTTCTCGCCATAGAACCAGGGCAGACTGATCCTGATAACGGCTTCTCATTAGAGTCAATCTGTATTCAGGAGGCAGTCGAGTCAGCCAATCGACTCGTTTTTCAGACAGCAGAGGACAATCCTGAATATCACGGCATGGGCACAACTGTCGTAGTGCTGCAGTTTTATAACAACACCCTGACTCTGGCCCATATTGGTGATTCTCGTTGTTATCGGTTTCGAGAAGACAAATTAGAGCAAATTACTAAAGATCACTCGCTGAATCAGGAATTGATTGATCGAGGATTTTATACGCCCGAAGAAGCCAAAAAATTGGTAAATAGAAACCTGGTTACCCGTGCACTAGGCATTGACCCGTTGGCAACAGCAGACATACAGGAAGATATCGTCATAAAAGATGACATATATCTACTATGCTCTGATGGATTGACCGATTTGGTTGAAGATGAATATATATACTTAACTATTAAGAGATTTAGTGATAATCCAGAAGAAGCTGCTAAGCGGTTGATTGCAAAGGCAAACAAAAATGGCGGAAAGGACAATATTTCGGTAATATTGTGCCGGATAGATCAAGATTTTTTCAACAAATCTGAGCGTAGGAATGCTGTTCGTAAGGTTATATGCACGTCCTGCATAGCGCAATTTCCGCCAGGTATCACCATTCATGGCAAGACAAAAGACCTCAGTCTCGACGGCGCTTTGATCGAATCAACATCCATCTCGAGCAACGACCAGGATAATCCTTCCATTGGTGATATAGGCTTATTAACCTTGAAATTCAATACAGGTGCTGTCGAAAATGAGATACGAGTACCTTGTCAGGCGAGACATCTGGGCAGCGATGGTATTGGCTTACTAATTCATTTTATAAAACTTAAAATAGAAGAGCAGGATCTCCTCCGCCAGGTGATTGCTTCCAATAACGCAGAGTTCGACTAGTTATAGCAATAATATTTCCTGGAACTCTGGGAACAGTATATCTATTTACTGAAAACTAACTTATTCCTCGGTAAATCCCCAAAATAGTAGCGGCTTCCAGACATCACTTCCAGGCAAAATAAGGCTGCTCAAAATGCGCCACCCGCGTTGACTTGCCTAATATTGCCACTTCGCGAAACTGATAAGCAATAGCCGCAGTAGGTGCCGCAAACCATCGACTGCCGAGCGGCATTTTCAAAACAGGCTGTTCGCTTTCCGGGATTGATTCGAGCATGGGTGCGTCTTCCCGGAGTAGTTCTTTGATCGGTACCGCGTGGATAGTCTCAACTTCATCCGGGTTAGCCCTCATCTGCAGATTGCTGCCTCCCCAGAACACGATCGGCGTTATCACATAGCCCGAGCGTGTCGCATAGTCGTCGAGCTGGCCGAGTATATGCTCGTTGCTTAATTTCAATCCGATCTCCTCTTCAAGCTCGCGCAACGCCGCCTGCTCTGCTGTCTCGCCATGGTCGATGCGACCACCGGGGAATGCTCGCTGCCCACGATGGTTATTTAACCGGGCACTGCGAGTGGTCAGGATAAACGCGGCCTGATCACAGGCATCCGGATCGAAAATGACTTCGTCAATGTCGGCTGGTTGCTGGCAATTCGTAACAACCAGCGCGACTGCTGCATTTTTGCGCTCATGATCGACAATTTCTTTACTATCAAAGGCCTCCAGGTTGGAGACCAGCAGTTGTCGAAGTCGATGATTCACCGTCAGGTCTGGCATCTTGCTCAAAATACGTTCGGCATGGTCAAGGCCGGCTCGCGCAGGTTCGACAACTGTTCCTTGCATTCGAGGATATGCTCCGACCAGTAGCGCGGCGTATTAAACCAGGGGAAGCTAATGGGAAAAGCCGGATCCTGCCATCGACGCGCAAGCCAGGCGCTGTAATGCAGCATTCGCAGGGTTCGTAAAGATTCAATCAAGCGTAGCTCCGCCAGGTTAAACGGCATAAACATTTCATAGCCTTCAATAATCTCAGCTAACTGCATCTGCCGGTTGTGTAAATCTCCCGACAGCAACATCCATAAATCCTGTATCGCCGGTCCGGTTAACACGTCGTCGAAATCAACAAAATGTGGGCGATCATCGCGCCACAGCACATTGCCCGAATGACAATCGCCGTGCAGCGTAATTTGGTCATAGGTATCCGATTCCGGACTATTGTTGGCAATTTCCTCGAGTATTTCCCGGGTCACCGCTTCATAGGCGCCAACAAGATCCTGGGGGATAAAATCATGCTTCAACAAATAGTCGACGCAATCGGAACCGAAGCGCGTGACATTTAGTTTAATCCGGTGCTGTAACGGGAACGACTTACCCGCCGCGTGTATACGCCCGATAAACAGGCCCAGTTGGTGCAGATGTTCGAGGTCGTCGAGTTGCGGTGCTCGGCCACCCTGACGAGGATAGAGCGCAAATAGAAAACCTTCGTGATTCGATAGCGTCGGGGTAACGGAGTCTGAATTGATAACCAA
>JAOUJX010000473.1 GCA_029882955.1 Gammaproteobacteria bacterium | reverse complement strand
GGGATTGCTACCGGATTTGGCTTTCTCGAGACCACCGCTGGTTTCGGAATTATTACCCATTTAATCGAATACACAGAAGCATCCAGTTATGGACGCGCTTTTGTGGTGGGTTTACTGAATACCCTGCTGGTTGCCTTTGCCGGTATTGTCGCGGCGACCATTATTGGCGTTATCATCGGTATTGCGAGGCTGTCAAGCAACTGGCTGATAGCGCGTCTGGCGATGGTTTACATCGAAATATTCAGAAACATTCCTTTATTACTGCAAATTTTCTTCTGGTATTTTGCGGTACTGAGAGCATTACCTGCCCCGCGAAATAGTGTTAATTTTGCCGACGGCATCTTTCTGAATAATCGAGGTATTTATTTACCTTCGTCTATTCCTGAAGAAGGGTTCACTGTGGTGATCTGGGCACTGATTATCGCTATCGTCGGTGTCGTGTTTATGACCCGATGGGCGCATAAAAGGCAGGAAGCAACCGGGCAGCAATTTCATACCGTCTATGCCTCGTTTGGTTTGATTATAGGCTTGCCATTGCTGGCTATGATGGTAACCGGGTTCCCTCTGAGCTGGGAGATACCGGCGCTGAAAGGTTTTAATTTCGTTGGTGGTACGGTCATTATCCCGGAGTTTGTTGCGCTTTGGCTGTCGCTATCGATATACACGGCATCATTTATTGCGGAGATAGTACGCTCGGGTATTCAGGCCGTAAGCCACGGTCAATCCGAGGCTGCTCATGCACTGGGTCTTAGAGCGGCGCCGACCTTACGTCTGGTTATTCTGCCTCAGGCGCTTCGAGTCATTATTCCACCACTGTCGAATCAGTATTTGAATTTGACTAAGAACTCGTCACTGGCGACCGCAATTGCTTATCCTGAACTGGTGTCGGTATTTACCGGGACGGTTCTCAACCAGACAGGGCAGGCGGTTGAAATTATATCTATTACGATGGCTGTTTATTCGTCGATTTCCCTGGGAATTTCGATGTTTATGAACTGGTATAACGCCAAAATGGCCCTGGTAGAGAGATAGAAGCCATGACAACTGAATCACAATACGCGGCTGGATCGCATCCTGATCTACCACCGCCACCGAGCATGGTCGGTGTTGTTGGCTGGCTTAGAGCCAACCTGTTTTCTAATACTTTTAATTCGCTGTTAACAATATTCGCCTGCTACCTGATTTATCTGCTGGTACCGCCGGTAATCTCCTGGGCTTTTATCTATGCAGACTGGAGCGGGGATAGTCGAGAGAGCTGCACTAGCGGTGGTGCCTGCTGGGTATTTATCAACGCCAGGTTAGGGCAATTCATCTACGGTTTTTACCCGATGGAAGAGCGTTGGCGGATCGATACCACGTTTATCTTACTGGTGTTGTTGCTGGTACCGATGTTTATCGACCGATTCCGTTATAAAGGATGGCTCGGCGCGGTTATTCTGTTCGTCTATCCTGTTATCAGCTTTTTCCTGTTAGCCGGTGGCTCCTTTGGTCTAAAGGAAGTTGAAACGCCTTTGTGGGGTGGTTTATCGCTAACGCTGATTATATCTATTGTCGGCATAGTCGGTTCTTTTCCAATAGGCTTGCTGCTGGCACTGGGGCGGCGTTCGAAAATGCCGGCGGTGAGCGCTTTTTGTACCGGTTTTATAGAGCTATGGCGTGGCGTCCCCCTGATTACCGTTTTATTTATGTCATCGGTTATGTTCCCTTTGTTTCTGCCGGACGGGGTTAATTTCGACAAGTTAATCAGAGCCCTGGTAGGTGTTACGCTATTCTCGGCTGCCTATATGGCCGAAACTGTGCGCGGTGGGTTGCAGGCCATCCCCAAAGGCCAGTACGAAGGCGCAGAGGCGCTGGGTTTGACCTACTGGAAATCCATGTCATTTATCATATTACCGCAGGCCTTAAAGCATGTAATTCCGGGTATTGTCGGTAATTTTATCGCCTTATTTAAAGACACTACACTGGTATTGATTATCGGTCTTTTCGATTTTCTGGGTATCGTTCAGGCGGCTTCGACTGATCCGAAGTGGCTTGGTTATTCGGTAGAGGGCTACGCTTTTTGTGCGTTTGTCTACTGGGTGTTCTGTTTCGGCATGTCACAATATAGCCAGTCGGTAGAACGTAAGTTCGATACTGGCCATAAAAAGCGCTAGTGCTAACTAATACTATATTCCATAAGGTGAGTCTCGATGAGTGAAACCACAACCGGCCTCCAGAGCAAGTTCGAAGTCTCTGATGAAGTTATAATTGAAATCAACCATATGCATAAATGGTATGGTGAATTTCACGTACTGAAAGATATCAATCTCCATGTCAAACGCGGCGAGCGTATCGTTATCTGCGGGCCCTCGGGTTCGGGCAAGTCGACAGCGATACGTTGTATCAACCGCCTGGAAGAACATCAGCAGGGACAGATCATTGTCGATGGTGTCGAGTTAACCAGTGATCTGAAGCACATTGAAGCGACCCGACGTGAAGTCGGTATGTGCTTCCAGCATTTTAATCTGTTTCCCCACCTGTCGGTATTGGAAAACTGCACATTGGCACCGATCTGGGTTCGAAAAATGGCCAAGTCCGAGGCCGAAGAAGTCGCCATGAAGTATCTGGAACGGGTAAAAATCCCCGAACAGGCGTTGAAGTATCCAGGGCAGCTTTCGGGAGGCCAGCAGCAGCGTGTGGCGATAGCGCGTAGTTTGTGTATGAATCCAAAAGTCATGCTGTTCGACGAAC
>JAOUJX010000107.1 GCA_029882955.1 Gammaproteobacteria bacterium | reverse complement strand
GGCCTACCGACTAGCGGACAGATCACGTCCAAAACAGTCTTTAATGGCGAACAGAAGCTCCAGAAACTTGAATTCACATCATCCTATTAAATTGATCAAGTAAACACATCACTCTATCGATTAGCGGCCACATCTTGGTGGCCGCTATCGCCACCTTTATTTAAGTAACCATAACTACAGCTGAAAGCGAACAAGCCTCCGGCCGCAATAAATTCACACTATTACTCAATAGAGTTATTGTATATCCACTTGAAACTGTTTTATCCTTGCCGTTTAAGGGGTATTATCTCTCCTGAACAATTCTGAACAACTACATAGCAGTTATCAATAATATTAGGGGGTAATGTGGAAATTTCAGTTAACTTGGTATTGGACGTGCTTGCAATCTTACTCATGGTTTATTGCCTGTGGCTGGTCATATCATTACGCAAAAAGGTCAGCGGTGGCATCATAGGTAGCAAGTGGAATATCCTGACAGGACTGGTATTTATGTTTGCCCTGGGCTATTCAGCGATGCCCTTCTTTGGCCAGATTCCACCTGAGGTACTGCGTACCATTATCTCAGCAGTGTTTCTCTTCGGTGCCATCTATGTGCTGATTACGATAAAACTGATATTGAATATTATTAATATACTTTCCCGTTAACCTGGTTGGCTCGGTCCTACAAGAGAAATTTGAGATTAAATAATGGACCCAAGTATTGTATTACACAAAACCGATAAGGGTATCACCGAACTCAAAACCCGGGAATATAGCCTACCACGAGCACTTCGTACCGCATTGATTCTGGTAGACGGCAAAGCCAATGTCGGAGGCTTATGCAAAAAGGTACCCGCCTTCACCGAGATGGTAGACAGTCTTGGAGTGCTTCTGAAAGACGGATTTATTAGTGCAGGGGGTGACGAAACTGCCGATACATCAAGTGACGGCAATTCAGTTACCCAGGCTAAATGGGATATAGTTGAAATGATTATCGATGTATTGGGCGAGGAAGTCGGTCACCGTGCCACTAAACGCTTTACAGCAGTTCCCGATACGGTTCCGGCAATGAAACAGGCATTAAACGAATGCAGTCAGTTCATTGCTCTGACGATCGATGAGAAAAAGGCCAAAACGATCGAATCGAGAGGCCTCGAAATACTCTCTAAAATCTAACAGCACATCCCTGTGCTGTTTTTCGATCGGTTTATTCAGTTGCGCCCGGTGATGTTCCCTCGGCAACTGACTCAGACGAGATAACCTCCGCCATCATTTCTTCCAGGCCTTGCTCCGGGGTACTATCCCCTTCGGGCATAACAGGCGCTATAGGCTTCATGCGGTTTAATCGACGCTCTTCATGATAAGTCTGACCCGTTCCAGCCGGGATTAGACGGCCAACGATAACATTTTCCTTGAGTCCTCGAAGGTCATCCTTCGCACCTTTTACGGCTGCCTCTGTGAGGACACGAGTGGTTTCCTGGAATGACGCCGCTGAGATAAATGATTCAGTCACCAACGAAGCCTTGGTAATACCCAGCAAATCCTGCTCGTAGGTAGCTGGTTTCTTGTTCATTGATATCGCTTTGTCATTCATGTCGAGTACGCGGGCTTTATCAACCTGATCACCGCGTAACAAGCGAGTGTCACCACCATCGACAATCGTTACCTTACGCAACATTTGACGTACGATGACTTCGATATGCTTGTCATTGATTTGCACGCCCTGCAGGCGATAAACATCCTGAACTTCACTCACCATGTAACTGGTCAGATCGCGAAGACCTTTAATTCGGACGATATCGTGCGAGTCGAGTTCACCGTCTACCAGTATTTCACCCTTCTCGACATGCTCACCTTCGAACACATTGATATGGCGAAATTTTGGAATCAGCGTTTCGTTTGAATCTTCATTAGTATTGGTGATAACCAGGCGTTTTTTACCCTTAGTTTCCTTACCAAAGGATACGGTACCGGTTATTTCCGCCAGAATTGCGGGTTCTTTCGGCTTCCTGGCCTCGAACAAATCGGCAACCCTTGGCAGACCACCCGTGATATCACGGTTCTTGGAAGATTCCTGAGGAATTCTCGCCAGTACATCACCGACCTTGATGGCAGCACCATCTTCAACATTCACGAACGCACCGCCAGGTAACATATAGTGCGCAGGGATATTGGTACCAGCGTAGCAAAGTGGCTCTCCCTTTTTATCGATCAGCTCGATAGTCGGGCGTAATTCCTTACCCGCATTTGAGCGAATAGAGTCATCCATAACCTCTATAGAAGTCAGGCCGGTCATTTCGTCAACACGGTGTTGTACCGTTACCGCTTCAACGAAATCTGAAAATTTAACCTTACCTGCTACTTCGGTAATAACCGGGTGCATGTGCGGATCCCAGTTAGCCATCGTCTGCCCAGCCTTAACCGAATCTCCGTCGACAACCTGAAACTCCGAACCATACGGAATTTTATAGCGCTCTTTTTCTCGACCGTTTTCATCAACGATTCCGATTTCGCCGCTTCGAGATACTGCCACGAGCCGCTTCGAGGCGTTTTTCACGACCTTAACGTTATGGAGTTTTACAGTACCGGAATTCTTAATTTCGATACTGTTAACCGAGGCCGAGCTACTGGCAGCACCACCGATGTGGAAGGTACGCATGGTTAACTGGGTACCCGGCTCACCGATAGACTGCGCTGCGATAACACCGACTGCCTCGCCTTTACCGACCAGATGACCTCGTGCCAGCTCGCGTCCGTAACACTTAACACAAAGTCCATGACGGGCTTCGCAGGTAACTGCTGAGCGCACGTAGATTTCATCGATACCTAATTCATTGATTATTTCGACTTCGCGTTCTTCCAGCAAGGTGCCATTTTCGATAACAACATTACCGTCGTTGTCTTCCAGGTCTTGCTGGATAACACGACCGAGTGAACGCTCACCCAAGTCAACTACAATATCACCGCCTTCAATTATGGGACGCAGTTCGATACCCTGAGTGGTACCACAATCGTCCATATTGACAACCAGGTCCTGCGAGACGTCGACCAGGCGACGAGTCAGGTAACCGGAGTTGGCGGTTTTCAGGGCCGTATCGGCCAGGCCTTTACGAGCACCGTGGGTGGATATGAAGTACTGTAATACGTCCAGTCCTTCACGGAAGTTTGCTGTAATCGCGTTTTCGATGATTGAGCCATCGGGTTTAGCCATCAGACCACGCATACCAGCCAACTGTCTAATCTGTGCTGCAGAACCACGAGCGCCGGAATCGGCCATGACGAAGATAGAGTTGAATGAATCCTGCACGACTTTGTTGCCTTCGGCATCAAGTACCGTTTCTTTGCCGATTTCATTCATCATCGCGCGCGCCACTTTATCGTTGGCATGCGACCAGATATCAACAACCTTATTATAACGTTCGCCAGAAGTAACCAGACCTGTAGTCCACTGCTTTTCGATATCTTTAATTTCGGCTTCAGCGTTTTTAATTAAGTCGGCCTTCTCGTCCGGAATAATCATATCGTTGACGCCGATAGATATACCCGAACGGGTCGCATAGTGATAACCGGTGTACATCAACTGGTCGGCGAGAATAACGGTATCTTTCAAACCGACATCGCGGTAACAGGCATCGATTAGCGTTGAAACACTCTTTTTATCGAGAGTTCTATTGATTAAATCGAAGGACAAACCCTTCGGTAGTAATTCGCTTAAGATAGCGCGGCCGACAGTCGTTTCGACCAGGCGCTTAACCTGAACCTGCTCATCACCATTTTGTTGATATTCAATAACCCGGCATTTAATTCTGGCCTGGAGTGCAACAACGTGATTCTGATAAGCACGCAACGCTTCCTTGGCATCACTAAATATCATGCCTTCGCCCTGGACATTAATTTTATCCCGGGTCATATAGTAAAGGCCGAGAATAATATCCTGAGTCGGAACAATGATCGGCTTACCGTTAGCAGGTGAAAGAATATTGTTAGTCGACATCATTAATGCGCGTACTTCGAGCTGAGCTTCCAGCGACAGAGGTACGTGCACCGCCATCTGGTCACCGTCAAAGTCAGCATTGAACGCCGTACAAACCAGTGGATGCAACTGAATAGCTTTACCTTCAATCAGGGTTGGCTCGAAAGCCTGAATCCCCAGACGGTGAAGTGTCGGCGCTCGGTTAAGCATGATCGGGTGCTCACGAATGACTTCTTCGAGGATGTCCCAGACTTCAGCTACTTCACGCTCAACCAGTTTCTTGGCGGCCTTAATAGTGGTCGCCAGACCGCGCAATTGAAGTTTGCTGAAAATAAACGGCTTGAACAGCTCAAGTGCCATTTTCTTCGGTAAACCACATTGGTGTAATTTCAGAGTCGGGCCAACGACAATTACCGAACGACCGGAATAATCAACTCGCTTACCCAGCAGGTTTTGACGGAAGCGACCCTGCTTACCCTTGATCATGTCCGATAGAGATTTCAATGGACGTTTGTTAGTACCGGTAATCGCGCGACCGCGACGACCATTGTCGAGCAACGCATCGACCGACTCCTGCAACATACGCTTTTCGTTGCGTACGATGATGTCAGGTGCATTGAGTTCGAGCAGACGCTTGAGACGATTGTTACGGTTGATGACACGACGGTATAAATCGTTCAGGTCAGAAGTCGCAAAGCGACCGCCGTCCAGCGGTACCAACGGACGTAAATCGGGTGGTAAAACCGGTAATACAGTCATAACCATCCATTCAGGCTTGTTGCCCGAATCGATAAAAGCTTCTACCAGTTTCAAACGCTTGGAAAGGCGCTTAAATTTAGTTTCTGATTTAGTGCTATCGATTTCTTCGCGTAGCGTTTGAGCTTCCGAGTTGAGATCGACGGCCTTTAATAATTCGAATACCGCCTCAGCGCCCATCTTGGCATTGAAGTCGTCACCGAATTCTTCAATCGCTTCAAGATAAGACTCATCGGTTAGCAGCTGCCCTTTTTCCAGGGTAGTCATACCGGGATCGATAACCACGAAACCTTCGAAATATAGAACTCGTTCAATATCGCGCAGAGTCATATCCAGCAACAGGCCGATACGAGACGGCAGCGACTTCAGAAACCAGATGTGGGCAATCGGGCAGGCCAGTTCGATATGGCCCATGCGCTCACGACGCACCTTGGTCTGGGTAACTTCAACACCACACTTTTCGCAGACAACACCGCGGTGCTTCAGACGCTTATACTTTCCGCAAAGGCATTCGAAATCCTTAACCGGACCGAAAACCTTGGCACAGAACAAACCATCGCGTTCCGGTTTAAATGTACGATAGTTTATCGTCTCTGGTTTCTTGACTTCACCATAAGACCACGAGCGAACCATATCGGGCGAAGGTAATCCGACCCGGATATGATCGAAATCGTCGTCTGAACCCTGCTTCTTTAATAAATTAAGTAAGTCTTTCATGATTATTCCTGCTCAAGTTCTATGTTCAAACTCAAAGACCGAATCTCTTTAAGTAATACATTAAATGACTCTGGCATACCGGCTTCCATACTGAAGTCGCCATCGACGATGTTCTTGTACATCTTGTTACGGCCGTTAACGTCATCCGATTTCACCGTCAACATTTCCTGCAAGGTGTAAGCAGCACCATAAGATTCGAGAGCCCAGACTTCCATTTCACCGAAGCGCTGACCACCGAACTGGGCTTTACCACCGAGCGGCTGCTGAGTTACCAGACTGTAAGGGCCGGTTGATCGCGCGTGCATTTTGTCGTCGACCAGGTGGTTCAACTTCAACATGTACATGTAACCCACGGTAACCGGACGATCAAACGCCTCACCGGTACGGCCGTCGATCAGAGTTGTCTGACCGGTTTCTGGCAATTCGGCCAGCGCCAGCATGTTCTTTATTTCCTCTTCTTCAGCACCATCAAATACAGGTGTCGCCATCGGTACACCACGACGCAGGTTTCGACAGAGTTCGATAATTTCTTCATCGCTATAATCGTTGAAGTTAATTTTCTCACTGTTATTGTCATAGACCTTTTTAAGAAAAGTTTTCAATTGCTCGACCTTGTTATAGGTATCGAGTAACCCGCCAATTTTCAGACCCAGGCCATTCGCGGCCCAACCCAGATGTGCTTCCAGAATCTGACCAACATTCATACGCGATGGAACGCCGAGCGGGTTGAGTACGACGTCAACCGGCGTGCCGTCTTCGCGATATGGCATATCTTCTTCAGGCACGATCATCGAGACAACACCCTTGTTACCATGACGCCCCGCCATCTTGTCACCAGGTTGCATACGACGCTTAACCGCGACATAAACCTTAACCATCTTGAGGACACCTGGCTTCAGGTCATCGCCAGCAGTTACCTTGCGTTTCTTTTCCAGGAACAGGCTGTCGAATTCAGCTCGTTGCGCTTCGAGCTGGTCATTCAATGACTCGAGTTGCTTACTGACTTCATCATTCTCGAGGCGAATTTTCGACCATTGGTCACGACCGACAGATTCCAGGTATTCCTCTGAAATAATGGTGTTTTTCTTCAAACCGTCGGGCCCACCAGTGGCTTTTTCGCCCGTAATTAAACGCGCGACGCGCTGATAAATATTGCCTTCGATGATACGGAACTGGTCGTCCAGATCTTTCTTCAAGGAATCGATTTCGGCACGTTCGTTTTCGAGTGCGCGCGCATCTTTTTCGACACCGTCGCGAGTGAAAACCCGCACATCAACCACGGTACCCACGACACCCGACTTCATACGCAAGGAAGTATCTTTCACGTCCGAAGCTTTTTCACCAAAGATAGCACGTAGCAGTTTTTCTTCCGGTGTTAGCTGAGTTTCGCCTTTAGGCGTCACTTTACCGACCAGGATATCCCCGGCTTTGACTTCGGCACCGACATAAACAACACCGGACTCATCTAGCTTGGAGAGTAAACCTTCGCTGACGTTAGGAATATCAGCAGTAATTTCTTCAGCACCCAGTTTGGTGTCACGAGCCAGACAGCTTAACTCTTCGATATGAATGGTGGTGAAACGATCTTCTTTAACAACTCGCTCCGAGAGCAGGATCGAATCTTCGAAGTTATAGCCATTCCAGGGCATAAATGCGACCTGCATATTCTGACCTAACGCCAACTCACCAAGATCGGTGGAAGCGCCATCAGCGAGGACGTCGCCTTTCTCTATCGCATCACCTGGTTTAACCAGAGGCTTTTGATTGATACATGTATTCTGGTTGGAACGCGTGTATTTGGTGAAGTTGTAGATATCAACACCCGGTTCACCCGAACTGGTTTCATTATCATTCACACGAATAACCACGCGACTGGCGTCGACCGAATCGACTACGCCGCCACGCTTGGCTTTAACTGTCGTGCCTGAATCGATAGCGACAGCCCGCTCCATACCGGTTCCGACCAAAGGCTTCTCTGCGCGTAAGCACGGGACTGCCTGTCGTTGCATGTTCGAGCCCATGAGTGCACGGTTAGCATCGTCATGCTCGAGAAACGGGATAAGTGAAGCCGCAACCGAAACGATCTGCTTCGGCGAAACGTCCATATAATCTATTTTGTCCGGGGTAGACAAAGTCGATTCATTCTGATGGCGACAGGGAATTAAATCGTCGGTCATCATACCTTTTTTATCAAGCGTGACGTTAGCCTGAGCGATTGAATACTGACTTTCTTCGATAGCCGAGAGATACTCGACGTCGTCGGTAACCTTGCCATTAACCACCTTGCGGTATGGGGTTTCAAGAAAACCGTAATGGTTAGTCCTTGCGTAAACCGACAAAGAGTTGATCAGACCGATATTCGGACCTTCAGGTGTTTCAATCGGGCAGACTCGACCATAATGTGTCGGATGAACATCGCGGACTTCGAAACCGGCGCGCTCACGCGTCAGGCCGCCCGGCCCTAGTGCCGATACACGTCGCTTGTGAGTCACTTCCGATAGCGGATTATTCTGATCCATGAACTGCGATAATTGACTCGAACCAAAGAATTCCTTGACCGCTGCAGCAACTGGCTTGGCGTTGATGATATCCTGCGGCATTAAACCTTCCGATTCGACCAGACCGAGGCGATCACGCACTGCTCTTTCGACACGCACGATGCCGGTGCGGAAGGCGTTCTCGGCCATCTCACCGACACTCCGGATACGACGATTACCCAGGTGGTCGATATCATCTACTGTGCCGTTTCCGTTACGAATATCGATGAGGACTTTCATTACATCGACGATATCGTCGGTAGACAATACGCCCTCACCCACAATCTCTTCGCGACCCAGGCGGCGATTAAACTTCATGCGTCCGACTTCCGAGAGATCGTAGCGTTCGGAATTAAAGAACAGGTTCTGGAACAGGTTCTCGGCCGATTCACGCGTTGGTGGCTCACCCGGACGCATCATGCGATATATTTCAACCTTGGCTTCCAGGTCATTTGTGGTCGGGTCCAGTGCCAGTGAATTCGATATGTAAGGTCCACGATCAACTTCGTTGGTGAAAATAGTTTTAATTTGCTTAATGCCTTTATCACGAATCGCTGCCAGCAGCTCTTCTGTGACCTCGTCGTTGGCGTTGGCAAATACTTCGCCTGTTTCTGTATCGACCAGGTTCTCGGCGAGAATTTTACCCATCAGGTAATCTTCTGGGACGGTTAAAGCCTTAATACCGGATTGCTTTAAATTTTTAATATGCAGGGCGGTTATTCGGCGACCCTGGGGTACCAGGATTTCGCCTTTTACCATGATATCGAAAGTAGCCGTTTCGCCCTTTAACCAGTCAGCGTTCAGGACCATATCGATATCGGACTTCTTAATTTTGAACACATTGTGCTCGAAAAACATATCGAGCATTTGCTCGTTGTTGTAACCAAGCGCGCGTAGCAAAATACTAGCGGGTAGTTTGCGGCGTCGATCGATGCGCACAAACAGGGAATCTTTGGGATCGAACTCGAAGTCAAGCCAGGAGCCACGGTAAGGAATTACCCGGGCTGAAAACAGTAACTTGCCGGAAGAGTGCGACTTACCACGGTCGTGATCAAAGAACACGCCGGGTGAACGATGTAATTGGGAAACAATGACTCGCTCAGTACCGTTAATGACAAAGGTACCGTTTTCGGTCATCAGCGGCATTTCGCCCATATAGACTTCCTGTTCCTTAATGTCTTTTACGGATCGATTCTTTGCCGAAGCCTCCTTATCGTATATAACCAGGCGTACCAGCACACGCAGTGGCGCAGCGTAGGTAAGCCCCCGGATCTGACATTCCTTAACATCGAATACCGGATCGTTTATACGGTAACTGACATATTCCAGCTCAACATTGCCGGAGAAACTGACAATTGGAAAAATTGACTCGAAAGCGCGCTGTAAACCGGTAGTCTTCTGCTCTCCATCCGGATTTAAAAAACGCTTGTACGAATCGGTCTGAATAGCCAGAAGATATGGTTCATCGATGACTGCAGGTCGTTTACCAAAATTCCTACGAATTCGTTTTTTCTCAGTAAAAGAGTAAGCCATTTATATTCCTCAGTAAAAACATCACGTTTTCATGTCACATTCAAAAGTGTGCAAACACAGCCCGTAAAGCCGATAAGCACGCGCGGGCCGACGGCATTTTCAGCCATCAGCCCTTGCGGTTAAGTATGGGTACGAATACCCGACAACTACCCAAAAACTAAAGCTAAGTTACTTGAGTTCGACAGTTGCGCCAGCTTCTTCAAGCTGCTTTTTCAGATCTTCAGCTTCAGCCTTAGAAGCACCTTCTTTAACAGTAGTCGGCGCGCCTTCTACCATATCCTTCGCTTCTTTCAGACCCAGGCCTGTGATACCACGTACCGCCTTGATGACACCAACTTTCTTGTCACCGAAACCGGCTAAAACGACGTCAAATTCGTCTTTCTCAGCAGCAGCACCGCCAGCATCGCCAGCAGCAGCCGCAGGCGCAGCAGCAACAGCCGCAGCAGCTGAAACGCCGAATTTTTCTTCCATTGCAGCGATCAGATCAACAACTTCCATCACGCTCATGTTTGATAAAGTTTCAAGAATATCTTCTTTAGAAACTGCCATTAGTTTTTCTCCTGATACAGAAATATTAAAAAGTTTAAGCTTGCTTCTGGTCGCGAATAGCAGCAACTGTACGGGTTAACTTGCCGGGCACTTCGTTCATAGTGCGCGCAAGCTTTTCCACAGGTGCTTTCATAACGGCCATTAACAGGCTGATAGCCTGATCGTAGGTTGGCAACGAAGCCAGTCGCTTGATCTCGGAAGGATCTAGTAGCTCTCCGCCAAAGGCGATTAACTTAACGACCAGTTTCTTGTTGGAATCGGCGTATTCTTTTAAAACCCTGGCGGCACCGCCCGGCTCTTCCATCGAAAACGCATAGACCATCTGACCCTGTAAAGCATCATTCATGCAATCGTAGTCCGTGCCTTCGAAAGCGCGTTTTGCTAACGTGTTTTTCACCACGCGCAAAGTCACATTCGACTCACGAGCTTTGACGCGCAAATCGGTCATCTCGCCAACTGTCAAGCCCTGATACTCGGCTGCAATGACAGAATGAGCTTGCGCAGCAACTTCCGTTACTTCGCTAACTACAGCCTGCTTTTGCTGGAGTGTTAAAGGCATATAAGTTCTCCTGATTAATTAACCACACTGTACTCCAGTAATAATACCCGAGCCAGCCCATCATCCCTGCCTGATATCCCTATCATTTCCTTTACGACTTCTTAACCAGGTATTCCTGTCTCAGAAGATCGCCTACGCAGGAAATTAAGACGAAGTCTCCCTCATCACCCACGGTCTTTGACGAGTCGCCAGCAACCAAAGCCGCCGGCGTTCTCAAAGATTTTTTTCTTCGCTATTTTAACTCAAGCGAAGCCTGATCAACCGCCACACCCGCTCCCATGGTGGTTGAGATTGATACTTTCTTCAAATAAACACCCTTGGCACTACTCGGCTTGGCCTTTTTCAGGTC
>JAOUJX010000106.1 GCA_029882955.1 Gammaproteobacteria bacterium | reverse complement strand
TTGATTGCGGCACGATTCCGGGAAGATATCCTGTTTGACGTGGCACGAATCATTGAAGCCGCTAACCCACCGGTTAGCGTTGTTAACCCAATAGGGTGACTAGCTGGAATCGAGCTTTACCCTTTAATATCTTCAGGTTAGGGTTTCTGTATCAATAGCAATGTTAATGGAGTCGGTATCTGACCCTATTGATTTCAAACAGTCGCCCAATTCCTATTTAGGCATTTCCTTGATATATAAATCCTGCTTGCTGTAGGGAATTTCTATCTTTTCTTTGATAAACGCTTTGTAAATTTCACAGTTTAAGGCGTCGATGACGCGGCCGCGCAAAACCGGCTGGTCAATCCAGCCCAGTAGTTCGAAGTCGAGGCTCGATGCGCCAAATTGCCGGAAGCGTACCCGTGGCTCAGGGTCATCGCAGACCGCTTCATTGTTGAGAGCAATGTTCATCAGAATCTCGCGAACCTGGTCGATATCAGAGCCATAGGCGACACCAACTGCAATACGAATACGGTATTTCTCCGCCGGGCCGCCAGATTCGTTAATGACCTTGGTATTCCCCATCACCGAATTGGGGATGGTCACTTCGACATCGTCGCGCGTGAGTATTCGCGTGCTGCGGATACCGATATGGGTCACTTCGCCGCGTTCGCCTGAATCGAGTACGACAAAATCGCCAATTTTGTAGGGTGCATCGGCGAGGATGAATACCCCTGAAAACAGATTAGCGAGGGTATCCTTGGCGGCGAAACCAACCGCGATACCAACAATACCGGCTGAGGCCAGCCAGGCGGTCATATCGATATCCCAGGCCGTGAAGATGATGTAAATCGCGAATACCATAATCGCAATATTGGCGATGTTTAAAAACAAAGGCAGGGTTTGTGGATGCAACACCGGTAGGTGCTTATCGTCCTGTGCGAAATGACGCAGAACCGCACGAGTCACCGTCAACAACAATAGAGTCCAGACCAGGTAAGCAATGCTTTGCAGGACTGAAAAAATGATGAAGTCAAATGGATCGCCAATACCCATTAAGCGGGTTGCCAAGGCCAGGCCTAGCAATATCACGCTGGTATGAATGGGGCGCTGTAGCAGGTCGATCAAATGGTTATCGATGTCAAAACTGGTTCTGGCGGCCAGTTTTTTCAGCGTGTTGATGATAAACCCGTTGAATATCCAGGCGATAATAAATGAGGCGATAATGACGACTAAGGCCTGGATCCAGCTGTTCTCGCCAAAATAGCCAAGGTAAGGTTTCAGGCTGGCCTGCAGGTTGCTGAGCATTTGGTCGTTGCTTTCGTTCATATGTGGGGGTTTAAATATTGGGTCGTTTGTCGGCCCACGGCATTAATTTTTCGATTGCTGCACCGATATGCAGGGCGAGCGGGTCATCCCAGCGCCTGGCTACTATCTGGGTTGCCGTTGGCAGGCCATCGGCAAAACCGGAGGGCACCGAAAGCGCAGGGCATTGTGCCATGTAATTAAAGACTGCGGTCATATCCATACATTTTAATAGTCCTTGTTCATTGAAGCCGGTGAAATCACCGTCACGCATTTCCACTGGTGGTGCGGGAATTGCCATTGTAGGGCAAAGCAGGGCCTGGTGTTGTTCCAGCACAGCGCCTAGTTTGTGCCAGTAACGGCTGCGTTCGAATTCCCACTGACGCGCGGTAACGGCATCGATTTTTCGCCCCTGCTCTATCAGTTCTACCAGCCCTTCACTCATGCGTTCCCGGTTTTCGTCTAGTGGTATGTCTGTCAGGTTATCGTAGGCCGCTGCCATGAAAATTCCCCAGCTACCGGTCCACATATCGACGATTTTGCTATCCCAGCCGAGATCGACTTCTTCGATGATTGCACCGGCTTCTTCGAGCGCTTTTGCGCTAGCGCGTAAATTGGCTTCGACACCAGCATCCACGGCACAGAACCCAAGAGTAACATCAAGCGCAAATTTCATGCCTTTTACATCGAAAGGTGTGGGTATGTTCAGGTTACAACGCGGAAGTGACTGGATATCGCAGGCATGCTCACCCTGCACAATATCAAGAAATAGTGCCGCATCATCGATCGATCGAGCGAGAGGCCCAAAATGTGAAATGTTACAGTAAACCGTGTCGATGATATCCATCGGTATGCGCCCGATGGATGGTTTTAATCCGACGGTTCCACACAGCGCAGCCGGAATACGAACACTGCCACCCATATCGGTACCTTCGGCGAAGGGCACGCAGCCGGAAGCGACTGCTGCGCCCGAACCGCCGGACGAACCGCCGGTAGTACGTGATCTATCCCATGGGTTTCGAGTGATGCCCCACAAAGGGGAATCAGTAAAGCCAGAGGTGGCGAACTCCGGCGTCGTAGTTTTACCCAGCATGATCGCACCGGCTGCTTCGAGCCGTTCAACAACTACAGGGTTCCAGTCGGGAACCCAGTTTTCCAGCAGTTTCGAGCCACGCGTGGTTCGTTTGCCTTTAGTCGGCGTAAAATCCTTGATTGCTATTGGTATGCCTTCGAGCGGCCGGGCCTTGCCCGATGCGATGGCCCGTTCAGCCTGACGGGCTTTTTCCAGAGCTTCTTCGGGATAGACAAAACAGAAGCAATTGAGAAGCGGATTGACTTCATTGATTCTGTCGAGCGAATTTTTTACCACTTCGAGCGGTGAAATTTCCTTCGCGCGGTATTTTTGCTGCAATACGGTAGCAGGGGTATAGCAAAGTTCGAGATCGGTCATGAGGTTACTCTATCAGCATTCGATGATATTTACAGCCAGCCCGCCACGGGCAGTTTCTTTATATTTGGTTTTCATATCCGCACCGGTCTCGCGCATGGTTTTAATCACCTTGTCGAGCGAGACAAAATGCTGACCATCACCACGCAGGGATATGCGTGCTGCATTGATGGCTTTCACCGATGCCATCGCGTTACGCTCGATGCAGGGCACCTGTACCAGCCCACCAACCGGGTCGCAGGTGAGCCCGAGATTGTGTTCCATACCGATTTCTGCCGCATTTTCTACCTGTTCGGGCGTGCCGCCGAGTACTTCGGTGAGCGCACCGGCCGCCATCGAGCAGGCGCTGCCGACTTCGCCCTGGCAACCGACTTCGGCCCCTGAGATCGAGGCATTTTCCTTGTATAGAATTCCGATGGCACCTGCAGTCAGCAGGAATCTGACGATACCATCGTCATCTGCATTCGGGTAAAAGTACTGGTAATAATGCATCACTGCGGGAATGATACCGGCAGCACCATTGGTTGGCGCAGTGACCACGCGCCCTCCAGCGGCGTTTTCTTCGTTAACCGCCAGTGCGTAGAGGTTGACCCAGTCAAGCGAAGTCAGAGGATCATTGTGAGACAGTTGAGGTTGCGAATTTAATTTTCGATATAGTTCGGCGGCGCGACGCTTGACTTTCATGCCACCGGGTAAAATACCCTCGTTACGACAGCCATTGCTGACACAGGTTTTCATGACCTGCCAGATTTTCAGTAAACCTGATCGGACTTCTTCTTCATTGCGCCAGGCCTGCTCATTGGCAAGCATGATATCGCTAATACTCATATCGTGGTTGGCGCAAAGAATCAGCAGATCGACAGCGGTTTTGAATGGATAGGGCAGGTGCGTGCTATCTTCGATTATGCGGTCACTACCGGCTGCTGCCTCGTCCACAATAAAACCACCACCAACCGAATAAAATGTTGATTCGCGAACCAGTTCGCCTGCTGCGTCGTAGGCCCGAAACGTCATGCCATTGGAATGAAAGGGCAGGGTTTGGCGCCGGTGCATGATGAGATCGGATTTTTCCTTAAAACTAATCAGTCTCGATCCCATCAGGTTAACCTGTTTCCGGTCTCTTATTTGATCAAGCTTAATTTCGACGCTACCGGTGTCGACTAGTTCGGGTAATTCACCCTGGAGACCGAGCAGTACGGCCTTGTCGGTGCCATGGCCTTTACCGGTCGCACCAAGTGAACCGTATAGCTCGGACTTGATGCGCGCCACCGAATTCAGCAGATTTTCATCCGCCAGGGCCTGAGCAAACTGATTCGCCGCGCGCATCGGGCCCACGGTATGCGAGCTGGAGGGTCCGATACCAATCGAAAATAAATCGAAAACACTGATTGCCATGTTTTTCCTGGAACCTACTGGAGAGATTGAAGCGACCAGCATAGTATCAAACTTTAATAGGGAGTAATCTGAAAACGAACTGAAAATGCCTGGTTGCGAAAATGTCTGGGAGTCAGGGATTTAACTTCTTTAGTTTCAAAGAGGAAAACATATTTCCCAGAGGAGCAGAATATTTAAATATAGTGTGAGACTCCTCACGAATTTATATTTAGGTAAAGCAAAAACTGCAGAGATCTATTCAACTCGTCCGTGGCATGCGGTACATTCCTAGGGTTGGAAAATAATAGACGTAAATATAAATTTAGAGGGAAGGGCTATGAGCATCAGGCAGCAGGTTTGTTACAACCTATGTGCGGGATTATTAATATGTACATTTTGGTTGCTGACGGGTATATCAGAAGCTAACGCGGCCGCGTGCGTGGCAGGGGAATTTGATGCTACTGGCACTTGTGAAACATGCATACCAGGCTCTTATTGCCCAGGTGATGACGCGACATATGAGTGTGCTGCAGGTTTCTATCAGCCACTCTCCGGTCAAGCTTCCTGTCTCGTATCTCCCCCCGGATCTTTCGTTGCTTTTACGGGATCTATAGCATCGACTCCGTGCGATGTTGGCACCTTCCAGGCATTGTCGGGACAGACCTCCTGTGACCTCGCGCCTGCGGGTAAGTATGTGGATACGACAGGCGCTATCGCTGCGACGTCCTGCGCGGTTGGAACCTTCCAGAATTTATCAGGCCAGGGCTCGTGCATAGATGCCCCAGCGGGTTCTTATGTGGACGTTACGGGAGCCACCAGCGCTATCCCGTGTGCCGTCGGAACATTTCAAGCGTTATCCGGGCAATCTTCCTGTGACCTCGCGCCTGCGGGTAAGTATGTCGATACGACAGGCGCTATCGCCGCGACGTCCTGTCCGAGTGGAACATGGTCTTATAGCGCAGGTTCTATCTCGGTATCGGCTTGCGTTGATGCTCCTTTCCTAACCATATCGGGCGACTTTTATAGTGCAGGTACAGTAAATTTCGGTAATGAATTAGTTGGTAGCACTAAAGGCACTACTCTCACACTGACCAATAGCGGACTGTTCGATCTCAATATTACCGATATTCTGATCGGTGGTACTAACTTCAGTGACTTCTCGTTAAACCTTGGTGCGAGTGGCAACTTCTGTGGCTCGACTTCGCTTGTGCTAGCCCCTGGTAATAGCTGCGATGTGGGTATGGATTTTTCACCTTCTGCTATGGGTTATCGAACTGCTACCCTGGATTTCTCACATGATAGCCCGCTTCCTACACAGATCATTCTTGATGGAGATAGTACCTATGCCCCGGTTATAGAGGTACCCTCCACCAATGTTGTTTTGTCGAATACGGTAACCAGTACGACTGTTACTATCAGAAATACCGGGGGAGACAACCTGTTACTCGGTGATATAGCACTCGCTAATCCGCTGGAGTATCCTTTTAGTCTTGATTCTTCTGCTTGCACCGGTCTTTCTATAAACCCCTCAGCCAGTTGTAGTTTGACGATCAGCTACGTTGGCGATCTCGCTGGTTGGAGTAAATCGAATAATGCTTACTGGGTGACACTCAGAGAAACTCAATATGGATTTATGCTAATTGGTACTTTGCTAACGACGGGTCTATTTATCCGCCGTAAAAAATACCTGTTGCTAATTGTGATGGTTGTTTCAATCGCTTCTCTTAACTCTTGCGGAGGTGGTAGTGACTCCAACCCGGGGAGCGATCTGGTAACGGATAGTTTCGACATACCCAGTAACGATCCGGTCAATGGCAGTGTGACTGTTCTGGTGAGCTATCGTCCATAGGATTAACTCACTAACGGGTTATAACCAGTACCGCTGGGCGGGCTAGAAAAGCCTAACCCGCTCAGCATGTTCTCACGAGTCTTCTTCATAACTCGACAACGGCGGACAGGAGCAGATCAAATGCGTGTCGCCGTAAACATTATCGACGCGGCCGACTGGCGACCAGTATTTGTAATCGCGTAACGATGACAGCGGATAGGCGGCCTGCTCGCGACTATAGGCGTGGTTCCATTCGTCGGCACAGACCATATCGACAGTGTGTGGAGCATTTTTTAACGGGTTGTCTTCACGATCCATTTCACCGTCTTCAATTGCCTTTATTTCTTTACGTATCGAAATCATGGCGTCGCAGAAACGATCGATTTCTTCCTTCGATTCGCTTTCGGTCGGCTCGATCATCAGTGTACCCGGCACCGGAAATGACATAGTTGGTGCGTGGAACCCGTAGTCAATCAGGCGTTTAGCGATATCATCGACAGTGATGCCGCTGGTTTGCTTGATGATGCGGGTATCGATAATACATTCGTGCGCAACATAGCCATTGCTACCTGTATAGAGCACAGGGAAATGCGGGTTTAAGCGGTGGGCAATATAGTTGGCGTTTAAAATCGCGATTGAAGTGGCTTTGGGCAACCCCTCTCGCCCGAGCAATGCAACATAGGCCCAGCTGATTGGCAAAATGCCCGCACTCCCATAAGGTGCGGCAGCGACGGGTGGTGTGTGGCCGTGGTGATTGTCTAAAGTAGTTGACGGTAAAAACGGTTTGAGGTGTGCACGCACGCCGATGGGGCCGACGCCGGGGCCACCACCACCATGCGGGATACTAAAGGTTTTGTGTAAATTCAGGTGAGAAACATCGCCACCAAATTTACCCGGTGCGCAGACTCCAACCATGGCATTCATATTCGCGCCATCGATATATACCTGCCCGCCGTGATCGTGAATCAGGCTGCAGACTTCGGTGACATCGTCTTCAAAGACACCGTGAGTCGATGGATAGGTAATCATAATCGCAGCCAGGTTTTCGCTGTGCTTCTCGGCTTTGGCCTTAAGGTCATCCATGTCGATATTGCCCGTTTTTGCCACCGCGACCACGACGACTTTCATGCCCGCCATCTGTGCTGAGGCCGGGTTGGTGCCATGCGCCGAAGCCGGTATCAGGCAAATATTACGATGCCCCTCACCCCGGCTTTGATGGTAAGCCTTAATCGTTAGCAGGCCAGCGTATTCACCCTGTGCGCCTGAGTTCGGTTGCAGTGAAATCGCATCGTAGCCGGTGCAGGCGCAGAGCATCTGCTCGAGTTCGATGAATAACTGGCGGTAGCCCTGCGCCTGGTCCAGTGGCACGAAGGGATGTATGCGACCAAAGCCGGGCCAGGTGACCGGAATCAGCTGTGTCGCCGCATTGAGTTTCATGGTGCAGGAGCCCAGTGGAATCATACTGCGGTCGAGCGCCAGATCCTTGTCCGCCAGTTTACGCATATAGCGCATTAAATCTGTCTCTGAGTGGTATTGACGGAATACCGGATGCACCAGGATATCGCTGCTGCGGATTAAGTCGGGGTGGAGCGCAGAAGAAGTACTGGCGTCGAGGTCATCCAGCGTGACCTTGTCACCATAATCATGAGTGAAAATATTAAACAGAGTTTCGACATCTTCTCGAGTTGCAATTTCGTCGAGAGAAATACCAACCCGGCTGCCGTTGACCTGGCGAAGGTTGATCTTTTCGGCGCGCGCAGCGGCCATGATAAATTCGGTGGCATTGCCGGTGTTAACCGTGATGGTGTCGAAAAAATGCAGCGTCGGCACATCATGACCTAATTCGCGTAGGCCCTCAGCCAGTAAAACGGTGAGGCGGTGGATGCGTTGGGCAATGCGTTTGATTTCATCCGGGCCGTGATAGACCGCGTACATGCTGGCCATAACCGCGAGCAGGGCCTGAGCAGTGCAGATGTTGCTGGTCGCCTTCTCGCGTCTGATATGTTGTTCGCGGGTTTGTAATGCCAGCCGCATTGCCGGTTCTCCGCGGGTATCGACCGAGACTCCGATCAGCCGGCCCGGCATGGATCGTTTGAACGCTTCACGCGTTGCCATATAGGCCGCGTGCGGACCACCGTAACCTAAAGGCACGCCAAATCGCTGAGAAGTGCCGACCACGACGTCGGCGTCGAATTCACCGGGTGGTGTTAGTAAGGTCAGGCTGAGCAAATCGGCGGCAACGGCTACCAGTGCCTTTTTGTCGTGGGTTTGTGCTACCAGTTCGCGATAATCATAAATTTCACCGGTAGAGCAGGGGTATTGCAGCAAAATGCCAAACACATCGAGATCGGCCAGATCGGTGAAAGGGTCGCCAACCACGACGTTTATATCCATGTGCTCGGCTCGGTTTTTAGTTACCACAATGGTTTGCGGATGACAGGTGTCGGCAATAAAAAAGGTATTGCTCTTACTTTTCGCCATGCGCTGACACAGCGTCATAGCCTCGGCCGCCGAAGTCGCTTCGTCGAGCATGGAGGCGTTGGCGATTTCCATGCCGGTCAAATCGCTCACCATGGTCTGAAAATTGAGCAGGGCCTGCAGGCGTCCCTGTGAAATCTCTGCCTGATAAGGCGTGTAAGCGGTATACCATGCCGGGTTACGTAATAGATTGCGTTCGATGACAGCAGGGGTCTGGGTATTGTGATAGCCCATGCCAATGAATGATTTATACAGTGAGTTGCGGGTAGATATTTCGTATAAACGATCCAGTACCTGGCGCTCGGTGCTGCTGGCCTTAACCGCCAGTGGCTTTCTGCGTCGGATTGTCTCGGGTACTACCTGATCGAGAAGTTCCTCCAGGCTACTCAAACCCAGCTCTTCCAGCATCGCCGGTTCGTCAACCGAGCCGGGACCGATATGTCGCTGAATAAAGTCAGTAGTGATGTCGAGTTCGGATAGCTTTGGATCGAGATTTTGCATGTCGCAGGGCTCCTGATTGAATGCGGAAAAGGCATCTGATGGAGCGACATTTTAGCGAATATTCATTATTATTATGGTTTATAGTTGTAATGATTCTATTAATTATATAAATATTTTATCGTGAATTTACCTACCGACCTGTTGAGAACATTCGTCACTATCGCCGACCTGGGTAGCTTCACCCGCGCAGGCGATAAACTGGGTCGATCGCAGCCCGCCATCAGCCTGCAAATAAAGCGTCTGGAAGACCTGCTGCAAACCCGCTTATACGATAGAAGCAGCCGAGAGTTATTGCTCAGCCACTCGGGTCAACAGCTGGCCGATTATGCGCGTAAAATACTGTCATTAAACGACGAAGCGGTAGTGAAGCTGTTGCAGCCCGGTGTCGAAGGTAAGGTGCATCTTGGCATCCCTAACGAGTTTGCCGCATCTCGACACTTTCCCGAAGTGTTAAGCCGCTTTTCTCAAAGCTACCCACAGGTGCAATTGCAGGTCACCTGCGATCTATCGGTAAACTTACTCGAAAAATTAAAACGCGATGCTTTCGACGTCGTACTCGCATTACACGATGGTACGCAAACAGATTATTACAAAGAGAGCTGGTATGAAGAAATCGTCTGGGTCTGCGGCCCGGATTCCGAAGCCAGCCTGCGCGACCCGCTACCACTCATAGTCGCACCCCAGGGCTGTCTTTACCGGCAGCGTATGATCGAGGTTCTAGACGATCTCGGCAGGTCCTGGCATATCGTTTATACCAGCCAGAACTACGGTGGCATACGCGCCGGCGTCATGGCAGGACTGGGAGTGACGGCACTGGCAAAAAATACCGTAAGCGAAGGCATGGTGATCATGGGCAGTGCCGAACGCATGCGCCGTCTGCAACAGATAGAGTTAGGCATGCATTACAATGACCAAAAGGCCTCGACAGCGGCGCGAAAGCTAGCCGAGTTTATTGGGATGCATTATGGGGGGAAGTAGGTTTGGAGGGGGTAAATATTTCTCATGTTGGTAAATGCGGGTAGGTGATTGATAGACTTAGTAATTTTAGGGTTTTATACTTTGTAGGTTCTAACATTAAAAATATATAAGGAGAAAAGTTATGGGCCAATTTAAAAAATTCAGATCAACCGCTGTATCGCTGCTTGGTGCTGGCATGCTGGTGCTGGCTGGTTGTGGTGGCGGTGGCGGCGGTGGCGGCAGTGGGCTGTCTATTCCTGCTGGGGCGGTTACTTTGACTGAGGCTAATGCTGAAAGTATGGCGCGAGCGGGATTCGCTCAGGTCGATATGGCAACCGCAACGTCCGGCTTCGCTTTCAAGTCGGGAGAAACTCCTTCTATACAGGGGGCTATTAATTTAGCGCTGGATCAAATTTTTGCTGATCGTTTGGCTGCAAGGTCAATTGCTACCGGTGTTACGGAGACGATACCTTGTGATTTCGGTTCTATCACGTTCACTGGGGACAGTGGTGCCACTAGTGCTTCGGGATCGATGAGTTTCAATAGCTGTGATTTAGGCGGTATTGTTGTTAACGGTAGTTTCAGCTTCAGCGCAACCTTTAATAATGCAGGTGACTATACAGTGAATGCTGATGGTACCCTCAGTTTCGCTTTTGATACTGAACAATTCACTATCGCAATGGATATGAATGGCAGTGGAAATGATTTTAGTGGTGATTTTTCCCAATCAATAAACTTCTCCATATCGGGTATTACTGGCGGTGGATTCTTGTTTACTACGGTAGTGCCAATGACAGGCAATGAATTTGCTTTAACCATCACAGGTGGGCAATTCATTATATCCGGTGCTGGTGGTACTCGAATTCGAGTCACAGTAGTCGGTACTAATTTGATCGATATTGAACTAGATGATGGCAGTGGTACCTTTCAGCCGCACAGTTCAGGTGTGTATATTGGTCCCATAACCTAGAAATACCAAAGTTATAGGCAAAACCCAAAAAGGCACGAACCAGTTTCGTGCCTTTTTACTTAAAACAAACAAATCCACTTGAACAAGAAAAACGCACTCTCTGCCATTATTTTCCTACT
>JAOUJX010000105.1 GCA_029882955.1 Gammaproteobacteria bacterium | reverse complement strand
CAGGCAAGGTCTTGCGTATACAGTCGGTGCTACCCACCGCGGCTGACGAAGTCGTTATGTTGAAGGAGTTTGGTAAAGACGTCGCAGCGCTGACCAATGGATCGCTCACCATTGAAGTTCTACCAGCAGGTGCCGTTGTTGGACCTAGAGACGTCATGGATGCCGTCGACGCGGGGCTCGTTGAAGGTGGATTTGCCTGGACGCACTATTGGGGTGGTAAGCACGTTGCGGCTAACCTGTTCGGCGCGCCTGTTGCGGGTGCTGGTGTAGGTCTCGATAACATCGCGTTCCTGAGCTGGTTCCAGTATGGCGGTGGTAAGGAGCTGTATGATCGTCTGTGGGATGAAATGGGCGTGAACGTCAAAGGCTTCATGCTGCAGCCCGTGGGCCCTGAGGCACTCGGTTGGTTCCCAAAGCCGATCAAGTCGATGGATGACTTTCGTAAATTGCGTTTCCGTGCGCCTCCGGGCATGGTTGGTGCCGCATACGCTGAAATCGGTGTTCCGGCGGTTGCTATGGGCGGCGGCGACATCTTGCCAGCGCTTGAGAAAGGTACGATCGACGCAGCCGAGTGGTGTTGCCCCAAACCTGACTCCGTTTTTGGTTTCCAGAAAGTGCTAAAGCACTACTATCTCCAGGGTCTGCACCAGGTAGTTGTGAACGCGGACATGTATGTCAATCGCGATTTCTACAACTCGTTGAGCGCGCTTGAGAAGAAAGCACTGGAAGTGGCTGCTAACGCATCTCTGTCAAAATCCCTGTCCTACCGAATCTTTGAAAACGGTAAGGCACTGAAAGATCTGACGGAAAATCACGGTGTTATCCTGGAAGATACTCCAGCGGATTACTTCACAGAGTACATGGCGGCAGCTAAAAAGTCGCTCGAAGCCGCTGCGAAAGAAAACAAGTTCTTCGCAGAAGTGTGGCAGTCGCAAAAGGATTTCGCTGACACAGTGGTACCATTCTGGGCAGGTGCACAAACCTCGAACGCAGGTTTGGGTCGCGCACACGCAGAAACACTGAAGTAAAAAGAAGATTTCGTAGCGAGGCCCGTTAGGGGTCTTGCTACGAAGTTTCTGTAAGGGCTTCGGCTCTGGATAAATAATTAGAGCCCAAAAATGGGCGCAAATATTATAGGGGGGAGTGGACATGGCTGGAGAAGAGGTAAATCCAGAAGATCTCGAGATTGCTGACGAACTGATTGCGGAGCGTCGTTCTGAGGCCCCTGGTGAAACGCCAGAGGATATGACTCCCTGGCAACGCCCGATAACCGCAGCGATTGACGTCATTAATTACCGGGCGGGCCAGATTATTGCTTTGCTCATGGTGCCGCTCATTGTTGTAGTGGTGCTGGAAGTCCTGTCACGAAACTCCTTTGCGATCTTGCAAAATGCGGGGTTTGAAGACCTCGCCCGAACCCTTGGACTTGGCCCCACGCTCTGGGTGTATGACACCAGTCGTATGATAGCCGGTGTGCTCTTCATGGCGGCTGCGGGCTATGGTTTGATGCGCGGTGTTCATATCCGTGCCGACTTCCTCTACCGAAATTGGTCGGCAAAGACACAAGCCACAGTGGATGCAACACTGTATCTGCTGTTCTTTATGCCTTCGATGATCTTCTTTACCGTGATCGCCTCAGAGTTCTGGTGGCTCGCCTTTTCAAGAGGTGAAACCATGCAGATCGACAGTGCCTGGGGACCGCTATTGTGGCCCGCGCGCCTGGCGATGCCAATCGGTGCCTTTCTCCTGATGCTGCAAGGCCTTCCTGAGATTTTCCGCGCATTTCACAAGATGGGTAAAGAGCGGGAGCGTTGGTTCGTACGGGTCTTGCCTGTCTATATAATTGCGCTGACCTGGCTTGTTCTGGCTGTTTTCCAACCGGACATGGTCCCCGGCGGTGAATCGTTTTCTGACCTCATGTCCGCCCGACCGAACATGGACAAGGCTACCATCGGCTTGATCATGCTGGGAGCCATGCTCTTCGTGATCTTTATCGGTTTTCCAATTGCGTTCACGTTGATATTCCTTGCCTTTGTCTTCGGTATTTGGGGCGCCAACTTCAAGCTGACCACGCTGTTGATGACGCTGAACACAAACTCCACAATGCTGAACGATCAACTCATGGCGGTGCCGCTCTTTGTCCTGATGGGGATCGTAATGGAAGCGGCGGGCTTGATGGACCGGTTGTTTGCGTCGATCCAGATGATCATGTCGCGCGTTCGCGGCGCGTTGTTTATCGCCGTACTGATCGTATCCACGATTTTTGCAGCAGCGACTGGCATCGTGGGTGCTTCAGTGACCCTGCTTGGGATCATGGCTGGCGCGACTATGAGCAGGTCCGGCTATGACGTCAAACTTGCGGCCGGAACTATCACCGCTGGCGGCACATTGGGCATTCTGATACCGCCCTCAATTATGCTGATCGTCATGGGACCTGTTCTGGAAGTATCAACTCTTGACCTCTTCCGTGGCGCCTTTATACCCGGTGCCATGCTGGCTACCCTTTACCTGCTCTACACGCTTGGGCGCTGCTGGCTGAATCCGGACCTGGGGCCAATTTTGTCGGAAGAGGATCAACCTCAAACGTCCGCATTTTATGGCGCTGAGGTCGCACTGATTTGCCTGGGCGTTCTGACCGTTTGCCGAGTCTTTGGCCTTGGTATGGGAGGTGCTTTTGGCGGGTTGATTCCATTTGGCGGCTTGATCGTTTTGGCCACTACCTGTGCCGTTGCCTATGCCGCATACCGTCGTTTGAATGTACTCAGGATCGTGCTTCCGATCACGGTGATCTTCCACTTCTATATGATCTTTGCGAATATGGGTGAGGGCGGTAGTTTGTCGATCTGGTCGATCACCTTTGCTCTATTCACCCTGCTTCTGGCTTATTTGGGACGACCGGTTTATAGCGCCTCGGCAGATAATAACTTCTATTTTTCTGATCTCTGGGATGAGTTCTTTGCCGGGCTCATGCCACCCACGATCCTGATTTCTTTTGCGCTGGGATCGATCCTCCTCGGCCTGGCAACACCTGCTGAAGCCGCAGCGATGGGCGCCTTTGGTGCCATCTTGTTATCTGTCGTTTACGGCAGGTTCAGCATTCCAGGTTTCTTTGACAGTCTGATCAAAGCCCTGGAGATCACGGTTTTGATCATGTTCCTGGTTGCAGCATCGAACTTCTTTGGCGCCGAATTCAGTGCCCTGGGCACGCCAAAGATGATGACTGAGCTGCTACTTGGCCTCGATATGTCGCCTTACTTGATATTGTTATTGATTATGGCATTAATATTCCTGCTCGGATGGCCGCTGGAGTGGGTACCTATCGTACTGATCGTTGTGCCAATTTTGCTGCCGACGGTTGAGGCGTTGGAGGTCCACGGGCTGGATCGCTACGACCTGATGGTCTGGTTTGGCATTCTGGTCGCGGTGAACCTGCAGACCGCATGGCTATCCCCACCTGTGGCTTTGTCAGCCTACTTTCTGAAGGGGGTCGTGCCGGACTGGGATCTCAAGGACATCTACCTGGGCATGATGCAGTTCATGGTGATTCAACTCATCGGTCTCATTCTGCTGTTTACCTTCCCGCAACTGGTCCTGTGGCTACCCAGGGTAATGTCTG
Source organism: Gammaproteobacteria bacterium (assembly GCA_029882955.1). Classification (GTDB taxonomy): domain Bacteria; phylum Pseudomonadota; class Gammaproteobacteria. The sequence goes on along the minus strand of JAOUJX010000105.1, from coordinate 7,344 downwards.
GTGGGTAATGAAGCAAAGCGATACTAGTCAAGTTTAAGCGAGGTTACTGAGTTGTTATTGTCTATTGCCGCAGTCGTGGCCGGTCTGGCGATTCTGGTTTGGAGTGCCGACCGTTTTGTCGATGGAGCTGCTGCTGTTGCACGCCATCTGGGTGTTTCTAACCTGATTATCGGTATTACAGTGGTCGGTTTCGGGACTTCTGCGCCAGAAATTGCGGTGTCGGTAATCGCCGTTCTCGACGAGGTGCCCGATCTCGCGGTTGGAAATGCGATTGGTTCGAATATCGCTAATATCGGATTAATCCTCGGTATTACTGCCTTACTCGCGCCGATTTCGGTGTCTTCCGGCCTGATTCGATCGGAATACCCCTTGCTGTTTGGTGCCACATTGGTACTGGTCTGGTGTCTATATGATTTACAACTGGATCGCCTGGACGGTTTTCTACTGCTGGGCTTGCTGGTATTGATCATGACCTACATGATCCACAGCCACCGTAATGCAAAAGCAGAAGTGGATGAGGGCGACGAGGAAGAAGATGAGTCAATGTCCAGTATAGTTGCCTGGCTCTGGATTTTGCTCGGTCTGGTACTACTGATTGGTAGTTCACGCATGCTAGTTTGGGGTGCATCGAATATAGCGCACAGCCTGGGCATTAGTGAGCTGGTGATCGGCCTCACAATTGTTGCGCTGGGCACCAGTTTACCGGAGTTGGCGGCGTCGATTGCAAGTCTGAAAAAGTCAATAGCCGATATGGCGATTGGTAATGTGATCGGTTCGAACCTGTTTAATAGCCTGGCTGTGGTAGGTATACCACCGTTAATTCACGGGTTCGAAATTGACTCCGCAGCTTTGTATCGTGACCTGCCGGTGATGGTGGTGCTGACACTATTGCTGTTTGCGATGTCCTTCGGTGGAAATCAACGACTGCACAAGATCGGTCGCATAAAAGGAGCGGTACTATTCGCTTTGTTTGCGGCTTATCAGGGGTACCTCTATTTTGAAGTCGTGTCGGGTAAATTCTGGTTCAGCTAGCAAACCCGAACACAAGTTAACAATTAATTGATTGCTGGGAGAATAGCATTATGAAAATGACAACAGAAGAAGCGTTCATCAAGGTATTACAGATGCATGGCATCGAACATGCGTTCGGTATTATCGGCTCGGCGATGATGCCGATTTCGGATTTATTCCCGGCTGCGGGTATTAAGTTCTGGGATTGTGCCCACGAATGTAATGCCGGTATGAGTGCCGATGGCTATACGCGCGCGAGCGGAAAAATGTCGATGGCAATCGCACAAAACGGTCCGGGTATCACCAATTTTGCCACGCCGATTATGACTGCTTACTGGAATCATACCCCGTTACTGCTGGTCACCCCGCAGGCAGCGAATAAGACCATCGGTCAGGGAGGCTTCCAGGAAGTGAAGCAAATGGCGCTGTTTGAAGACCTGGTGTGCTACCAGGAAGAAGTTCGCGACCCGAGCCGGGTGGCGGAAGTACTCAACCGGGTAATCGAAAACGCCTGGCGAGGTTCTGCCCCTGCGCAGATCAATGTGCCGCGCGATTACTGGACCCAGGTCATCGATATCGAATTACCACAGAAATCAGATCTGGAACGTTCTGCCGGAGGTAGTGAAGCGATTGCCAGAGCCGCAGACTTATTATCAAGTGCAAAATTCCCGGTCATCCTCAACGGTGCCGGCGTTATCCTCAGCGGTGGTATCGATGCCTCGGTTAAACTCGCCGAGCGTCTCGATTCGCCAGTTTGCTGTAACTATCAGCACAACGATGCATTCCCGGGTTCACACCCGTTGGCGGCCGGGCCACTCGGTTATAACGGCTCTAAAGCCGGTATGGAACTCATCGCCAAAGCCGACGTCGTACTTGCCCTCGGTACACGACTCAACCCATTCTCAACCTTACCGGGTTACGGTATCGATTACTGGCCGAAGACGGCCAAAATCATTCAGGTCGATATTAATGCGAATAGAATCGGATTAACTAAAAAGGTCGATGTCGCTATCCAGGGTGACGCCAAACTGGTAGCCGAACAATTACTGACCCGTCTTGACGACGGTGCTGGTGATGCAGGGCGCGAAGCGCGTATTAGCTTAATCGCCGCTACCAAAGCCAGTTGGGAGAAAGAACTCGCAGGTCTCGTACACGAAGAAGACAATGACGAAGGTATTACCTGGAACGAGCGCGCGCGTGCGCGTGAGCCAGAGCGCATGGCACCACGCCAGGCCTGGCAGGCGATTATGGCAGCGATGCCGAAGAACGCCATCATGTCTTCGGATATTGGTAACAACTGCGCTGTCGGTAATGCTTACCCCAGCTTTGACGAAGGCCGTAAGTATCTCGCGCCCGGTTTGTTTGGTCCCTGTGGTTATGGTTTACCTTCGATTCTCGGTGCCAAAATCGCCTGCCCGGATGTACCAGTCGTTGGTTTTGCTGGTGACGGCGCCTTCGGTATTTCGATGAATGAAATGACCGCCTGTGGACGCAACGGCTGGCCGCCGATCACCATGATTATTTTCCGTAACTATCAGTGGGGTGCAGAGAAGCGTAATACCACATTGTGGTACGACGATAATTTTGTCGGTACCGAGCTAAATGTCGGTGTTGAATATGCCAAAATTGCTGATGCCTGTGGACTCAAAGGTATTAAAGCCGAAAGTATGGAGCAACTCACCGAAGCCCTCAGGACCGCGGTTGACGAACAGATGAATAGCAACACCACCACGTTTATCGAAGTCGTACTCAACCAGGAACTGGGTGAGCCGTTCCGTCGCGATGCCATGAAGGCACCGGTTGCTGTCGCCGGTGTCGATGCAGCGGATATGCAACCACAGGCCGGGTTGCCGAGTCACAGGTAGGGCGGGCGATTTAAAGGAAGGTATGGATGTGTCAAATAGCGTTTTAAGTCAGTTTTCGCTGGAAGGGCGTCACTTTGTGGTCACCGGCTCCAGTTCAGGTATCGGCCGCGCGATGGCGGGATTTCTGGCTGGGGCAGGAGCGACTTCAATCCTGGTTGCCCGTCGACAAAATGAACTGGAGGAAGCTGCTGAAGCGATACGTAGCGCCGGTGGTAAGGCTGAAATCGTTGCGGCCGATTTGTCTCAACGTGAAAATATTGCTGAGATAGCCGCACAGTGCAAAGCGAAAACCCGAAATAACACGGTTGATGGTGTGATTAATGCGGCAGGTGTGAATTTGCGCCAGGCGGTCGAAGACATTACGCTCGATAGCTGGGATTTGACGCTCAATTTAAATCTGGCCGTGCCTTTCTTTTTTACCCGCGAGTTCGTACCCGAAATGCAGGCTCAACAATATGGGCGAGTGATTAATATTGCGTCACTACAGTCGAGCAGGGCTTTTCCAAACGGTTTGCCCTATGGTGCATCGAAGGGTGGTATTTGCCAGTTAACGCGCGCGATGGCCGAAGCCTGGTCTAAAGATAATATTTGTTGTAATGCGATTGCACCCGGTTTTTTCCCAACAGAGCTAACGGCACCGGTATTTGGTAACGACGATACCCGCGACTGGGCCGCGTCGCAGACAACTATGGGGCGAAACGGAGAGCTCGATGATCTGTCGGGTATTACCCTGTTCTTCGCATCCTCTGCATCGAGTTATATTACCGGACAGACTTTGAATATTGATGGTGGGTTTACCGCTAAATAAGGTGAGATGATGAAAGCACTGGTTTATACCGCCAATCAGGAAATGACTTTTCGAGATGAGCCAGCACCGCAGGTCGAAAAGGGTGATGCTTTAATCAAAATTGAATCGGTTGGCATTTGCGGTTCCGACATGCATGCTTATCTCGGCCATGACGAGCGCCGGGTACCGCCGCTGATTCTGGGTCATGAAGCCGTTGGAACTGTGCTCGAAGGCAGGAATCCGGGCCAGCGAGTTGTTCTGAATCCTTTGATTACCTGTGGTGAATGCCACGAATGTTTAAGTGGGCGACAAAATCTCTGTTCCAGTCGGGACCTCATCGGTATGTATCGCGCCGGTGCATTTGCGCAACTGATTGCAATTCCAGAACGAAACCTGATTCCCGTGCCAGACGGTATCTCTAGTGAAAAAGCCGCGTTAACCGAACCGGGAGCAACCGGCCTGCACGCCGTGTTGCTGGCCGAAAAAGCGTCTGCCAGACCGATCAGCGAGGGCAGGGCACTGGTTATCGGCGCCGGCTCGGTGGGCTTGCTGACAGCCTTGATATTAAAGGATAAAGGGGTAGGTGAAGTCAGGATAGCCGAGACCAATCCGCTAAGGCGCCAAACAGTCGAAAGCACTACCGATTGCGAAATATTCGACCCGATAAAAACAGCTCCTGAAGAGGCTGGCTACGATTTTGTCTTTGATGCGGTGGGTAGCTCCATCACCCGACAAACCAGTATCGCTTCGACACGTTCCGGCGGTGTTATTGTGCATATTGGATTGATGGATAACAAAGGCGAAATAGATGTACGAGCGTTAACCCTGCGTGAAATTACCTTTATAGGTACTTACACCTACACGCCGGTCGATTTACAGGCCACGCTGGATAAACTCGCCAGTGGCGCACTAGGGACTCTTGAATGGGTTGAGCATAGACCCCTGGCTGAAGGAGGCTCTGCTTTTAGTGAGTTGAATCAGGGTCAGTGTGCCGCGCCTAAGGTTGTTCTATCTACCTGACAAATTCGTAAAACTAGTATCTTTGCTATGCTGCTTAAGTCGAGTGTCCTCGTTTCCTTTGATGAAACTCTCGCAGTGACGGACATATCAGATATGTAATGAAGGCTTTATCTGGCTTTCGGATAGAATAGCTAAGTAATTGTTCCAGAAGTGGTTTTCTTGACTCTCCTTGTCCATTGCTAATTCCCTGTTATTTCCTTAGTATCAAGTAAATGCGAATACCAGCCAAAGAACTAGAAGGCTACCTGTATAGTGGGTACTTTACAGGCAGCCTTCGAAGAAACTGTTATAACTCAAAAGAGACTGTATGAAATTTCTATCAGGGACATGGCTAATACCAATCATTATTTGGTGTAATGCCTCACTTGCTGAAATATCACCAGGTCCAGAACCAAATGAGACTGGTAATCTAGGTTTAGTTATCGTTGCTTCTGAAACCCCAGAGTATATAGAAGAGTGGCTTAGTACACCGTCGCAGCACGGAGTGAAAATTAAACGTTTAAGAGTGGCAAAACCAAATCAACTTATTGTTACCGCATTCTTAGTTACTGGCACTTCCCCGAATACTGAAGGGAACTATCAGTTCAGTGTCAATTTCTATCTGTTAGGCCCTGATGAAAAACCAATCTTTGGTCAGCGCGACTACGCAAGAGGTAAAGGGAAGCACCGATCCAAGCCAACTTTCATAATGGCAGATCCAGCATTGGATATAATTTTGGAGCCAAGTGATCCAGACGGAATCTATACAATAGTTGCACAGGTAACTGATATAGTTACAGGGAAGAAGGCGGATGCTTATTATAAAATCAAATTCATTAATAAATGAGTTATAACCAACCACACGGATTCGCCGCTAGCGCGGCTCCCCGGTGTTGGCAGGCGTTAGGGAAAAAAGGATAAAAATATGAATGTTTCGGAATTATTTGATCTTACTAATTGGGTAACCAAGGAGATCGAACAAAAACAAGTGCCGCAAAAGTATCAGGCTTTGCATGCGATTTTGCAGCAGCATACCCAAGCAAACCAACAAAAGCAGCCTTTTGATTCTCAAAAAGAAAGTCTTATAAATACTTTAAAGGCTGTACCGTTGGCTCAATTGACACGAGATCAGATATATTTCCTTGAGAATCTCAGGATTGCTCAAAGTGTTGGAGACGAAGGCGTAAAAACCGTTGAAGAAATTCTTTATAAGAATGTAATTGATGTTGCTACTTCAGCCCAAAAACTACAGGAAATGATGCAAAGAATTAACGAAGGCATCGCTAAGTCAAATCAAATTAAAGTAGGCTTGACCGATTGTGTTTTTGAGGAGGAGTACGAGACAGATAATGAAATCTTAATGCGTGTTAGCTTCACAGGTCATGCCTTAATGGAGAATGTCGCAGATTTTAAAAGCTGGGGAAATATTTGGTATGACATCGGCAGAGGTATTGCAATGGCCCATGATGCCTCGCCTGAAGAAGTAAAAATTGTGGGTGCAACTAAAGGCTCGATTATTATTGAGTTGGCAGTTATTGCAAGTATAGCTACTACCACTAGTGGAATTATTCTAGCCGCCCTAAAAGTCGCTGAAAAAGTACTCGATATAAGAAGGAAAGCTGAAGAATTACGCGGACTTAAAATGAAGAATGATAAATTTGCAAAGGATCTAGAGAAGGAAGCTGAGAATGAGAAAAAATTAGGTACCAATGAAATTACTGAAAAAGTAGTTAAAGAGCTAAAACTGAACAATGGGGAAGGCGATAAAGTTAAAGCACTTGATACGGCTGTAAAAAATCTTGTGAATTTCATAGAGCAAGGTGGCATCGTCGACTTCATTATTCCAGATGAAGAAGAGGAGGGAGATGAAGGCGAAGATAAAGAAGATGAAAATGCACAGCTTCGTGTCGCATTCCAAGAAATCCGGCAATTGGAAAACAAAATTGCTTTATTGGAGAATAAAAATCCATAACAAAGCCAATCACACAGATTCGCCCCTGGCGCGGCTCTCTGGTGTTGGCAAGCGTAATGATAAAGTCACTACCCCTCTATACTGAAATAAGGTGATTTTCAGCAAATCTAGAAAAGTCTTGTGCTATACCCTGATAGCATTTCTTTTGGGTGTGATATTTAGGGTATTTCTAACTGACACATATACAATTCTGTACCAGTGGTCAAATTCCGAATTATCAGAATCAACTGAGGCTAATATTAATCGTAAAAAGTATTCTCCGGGAGCGGGAGCCCGTGGAGGTCCCGCGAGATGTAAAATTTGGTACTACTTTGTATCAAAGGACGGGAAATTTATTGAATCGAACTTAGTCAACTATCTCGGCAACAGACATAATGCAAAGGACACTTGCAAAAAGTATAATGTTGGCGATGTCGTTGAGACTTTTTACGACCCTAATAATCCTAACTTTTCAGTGCTTGAATTGACTGGCATAGGTGAAAGAATATACGAAGATTTTATCATTATATTTGTATTTACTTTTGGCGCATTAATATGGTCGTTGGTTGCCATTAAAAATAGGAAGTCTTAATGATGTTAAATCATAACCAATCACTCAGATTCGCCGCTAACGCGGCTCCCCGGTGTTGGCGAGCGTTACAAGCAATGAAACCATGATTGATCGTGCTTCTAGAAATAAGCTTGCTGAAGTAATTAGGCACTTTATCGGG
>JAOUJX010000472.1 GCA_029882955.1 Gammaproteobacteria bacterium | reverse complement strand
AACTGCACTTATGAGTTGAATTCGGGAAATACCTTCTTCACCACTCGATGCGGCACAGGAAATTACAGTTTCGGAGGAAATCAATCGTTTACGCATTGCGATCAGGCGTAAAAACCACAGTATTCGAACCGAAAAGACTTATGCCACCTGGGTGCAGCAGTTTTTAAAGTTTAGTATCCCGGAAGCTGCTAGCGAAATTGGTTCTCAATCCGTTATCGGTTTTCTGGAGTATCTGGCTATTCAACGTGGGGGTGCACCTGGCACGCAAAGTCTGGCACTGAATGCCATTTCGTTTTATTTCAAGAATGTGCTGGAGAGGGAAATCGGTGACATCAGTCAGTTCGTCCGGGCCAGGCCGAGGGAAAAATTGCCTATCATATTAACCAGGGATGAAGTTAGTACCGTTCTAACGGAACTGAGCGGGGTTCGATGGTTGGTCGTTTCTTTACTATATGGCGCGGGTCTGCGCATTATGGAGGCAATACGTCTTCGGGTGCAGGATATCGATTTTGGTTATAGCCAAATAATTATTCGAGATGCGAAAGGAAACAAGGAGCGAGTGGTGCCTTTACCGTCAAAATCGATACAGGCCATGAAAGACCATTTGTGTGGTGTAAAAGAACAGCATATGGATGACCTTGAGCAGGGCTTTGGTCGTGTGTATATGCCGCAGGGACTGGTCAAAAAATATGGGAGTTCGGCTAATCAATGGGTTTGGCAATATGTTTTCCCCAGTCTTAAGCTGTCGGTGGATCCCCGTTCAAATATTGTTCGTCGCCATCATATTAATGAGTCAACTATTCAGAAGTGCGTACGAGATCTATCGCGAAAGTTAGAGATCAATAAACGCGTAACCTGCCATACTTTCCGCCATAGTTATGCCACTCATTTACTCGAACGTGGCATGGACCGGTTTTTGCTCCTGCAAAACCGGCATACACTACATCCATGTAGATAACATTCGCACCATCCAAAGTTTGCTGGGGCATAAAGATGTCGCCACAACCATGATTTACACACACCTGGCAGATTTTTCCCAGGATAAAACTTCCAGCCCGCTGGATGATCTTTAAAAAATCAAATCCCCAAATAAGCCTTCCGCACATGATCATTATCCATCAAACCCGAGGCCTCGCCCTCCAGCGCAATGTTACCTGTCTCCAGCACATAACCATGCCTGGCCAGTTCCAGAGCCAGTTCGGCATTTTGCTCGACCAGGATCACCGAAACCCCGGCCTTGTTAATTTCTACCAGGATACGGGCAATTTCCTGAACGATAACGGGCGCCAGTCCTAATGAGGGTTCATCGAGCAGCAGCAGCCTGGGTCTTGACATCAATGCCCGGCCGATGGCAACCATTTGCTGTTCGCCTCCACTCATGGTTCGTGCGGTCTGATCGGCGCGTTCTCTGAGTCTCGGAAAGTAATCGAACACTTTTTCCAGGTCGTCTTCGATACCCTGCTCATCGTCGCGGGTAAAGGCACCGAGGCGCAGGTTTTCGGTAACGCTTAAATCTTTGAATACTCGTCGCCCTTCGGGTACGTGCGCAATACCCAGTTTGACGATCTTATCGGCAGATAGCTTATCTATCGGTTTCCCGTCGAAAATAATCGAACCGGCACTGGGATGGTTGAGCCCCGATATCGTTCGCAGGGTGGTACTCTTACCGGCACCATTTGAGCCGATCAGGGTGACAAAATCGGCCTCGCCAACTTCGAGAGAAATACCTTTTAGCGCGGCTACCGGGCCGTAGTGAACATGAATATCTTTAACCTGTAATAGCACTTTATTTCGCTCCACCCAGGTAAGCTTCGATGACTTTATCGTTGTTCCTGATTTCTTCCGGGGTGCCTTCGGCCAGTAACTGCCCGAAGTTTAATACGGTCAGATACCCACATAACCCCATGACGGCTTTCATGTCGTGCTCGACCAGGACGATAGTGACACCGGATTCCTGTACCTTGCGCGTCAGTTCCATCATCTGCCGGGTTTCTTCTGGATTCATACCCGCAAAAGGCTCATCCATTAATAGTAATTTGGGTTCGGATGCGAGTGCGATTGATATGGCCAACGCGCGTTGCGAGCCTAGCGGCAATTCGGAGGCAAGTTGATGACGTCGGTCGACCAGCCCCATAAACTCGAGCACCTCTAATACCTTTTCTTCGGCCTGCTGTTGTTTATCACGGTCGAAACCTAATATGGCGGAGAATAGATTTGTTCTCGACTTTATATGACAACCAACCAGGACATTTTCAAAAACGCTGAGCTCCTGAAACAGTGTGGTTTCCTGAAAGGTACGCACAATGCCCTTCTCGGCGATGCTATGCGGTTTGCGCCCGGCAACGCTTTCACCCTGGTAGATAATGTCACCCCGGGTCGGTGCATAAAACCCGGCGATATTTTTAAACATGGTGCTTTTTCCGGCACCATTGGGACCGATTAAGCCCCGTATCTCTCCCGGCTCTACCGCAAAGCTGACCTGATTCAGGGCTGTTAGTCCACCGAACTGCTTGGTTACCTGCTTTATTTCTAGTAGTGCCACAAATTTCTCCTGATCACTTATCGCTCAGGGATTTGCCTGACGCAGATCCGACACCTGTCCAGGCTTTAATTCGCGCCGGGATACTTTCCAGTCCCAGCGGCAGAAACAGAATCGAAAATATCAGCACAGCACCGTAAATCGCGGGTCGAATTTCTTCGAAACTTCTTATCGATTCATCAAACAGGGTGAGCACCACGACA
>JAOUJX010000471.1 GCA_029882955.1 Gammaproteobacteria bacterium | reverse complement strand
CATCGGGATACCCCAGCCGAGGGTGGCATCACCGTCAGGATTGATGGCAAAGTAAATCAACGCCGGGACCACCATTCCGCCGATGGCTGCACCTATCGGCAGCGTGGCATTGCGCAGGTTCGCCAATTCACCGACCAGTATTTCCCGCTTCAACTCCAGACCTACAACAAAGAAAAACAGGGCCATCAGGCCATCGTTGATCAAGTGTTGCAGGCTTAGTTTCAGGGTCCAGCTACCTGCTCCGAGACTGATTGGGGTATGCAGAAAATGAGCATAGTCGGCAGCGATCGGTCCATTGGCAAGTATCAGGGCAATTACAGCCGTACCCATCAGTAGTAAACCACTGGTGGTTTGCTGATGGATAAACTCTTCAAAGGGCGTAAGTATATTGTCGAAGGCCTTTTCCCAGGGTGCGTGGTAAACCCCCTGTTCTGTCGGCTGTGCTGATTTTTTGTCTTTCTGGTTCATGTTTTGTTCCGTTTATTTTTACTCTCAATCGGTGGAGGGGTATCTCGAAACAGCCACTCACGGGCAGTTTCGGTGATTGCGACAACCGCCGGATGAGAAATCTTACGTTCCACCGAAATAGCATAGAACTGTTCGCGCACCTCGTCCGTCTGTCCGATAACAACCACGCCATATTTTTCTTCCACCTCCGCCGCAATCGGCGTAGGTGCAATAAAAATGCCGGCCCCGGCCTGGCCAAAGGCTTTCATTAACGCACTGTCATCGAACTCACCGATTATTCGCGGAAAAATATGGAGCTTCTCGAACCACTTTAAGAGTCGACTATGGGCTACAGACGTTTCACCCGGGAGCAGCATAGGTGTCCCGTTAAGGCTCTGCGGAAAGTCTGTGCTTAACCTGGGCTCAAACTGGGGAAGTGCAAAAAAGCTGATGCCACATTCACCCAACTGGTGGTTAAAACCGTGCACATCCACGTTATACGGGATGGGGCAATCGGCGATCACCAGATCGATTCGGTGTAAGGCCAGTTCGGCCAGTAAATCGTTAATGTTATTCTCCCGACAGACAATGCGTACCGGCTCAGCCAGCTGCAGCGCCGGTGCCAGCAGGCGATAGGCAATGGACTTGGGAACCACGTCTGCGACGCCGACCTTAAAAACCAGTGGTCGTCCAGAAGGAAGATTACGCACCACCTCTTCCAGTTCGCCACCCAGAGTAAAAATCTCGTCGGCGTAACTCAGGGCGAGACGACCGGTATCGGTTAATTCCAGATTTCTTCCGACCCGATTAAACAGCGCCTCACCCAGGCTATCTTCCAGCAAACTTATTTGTCCGCTGATGGTCTGAGGCGTGAGGTGCAGGCGTTCGCTGGCACGCGCTATACCGCCTTCTTTTGCTACCACCCAGAAATAGTGGAGGTGTTTATAGTTAATCATGCCTTTTTAGATACTTCGTTAAATACGAATAGTATAGCGATAATATTCGACTTTATCATAAATTTAAACAGGCGTATCTTAATTCCACACTTTCAGAAGACAGAAGCGACGGAGACAATTCATCATGAATATATCAACCAGCAATGCGGCTCCCAGAGCGCAAACCAGCATTCTTGCTACCAACCATGTGATCCGAAACACCTACACTCTGTTGTCCATGACCCTGCTATTCAGCGCGTTTACGGCGGGTATTTCTATGACTTTAAACCTGCCCCATCCCGGCCTGCTGCTGACACTCGGTGGATACTTTGGACTGCTGTTTGCTACCAGTAAGTTTCGTAACAGTGGCCTGGGGATCGCATTCGTATTTGCGTTAACCGGTTTCATGGGCTACACCCTGGGTCCGATCCTCAATAGCTACCTGAGTATGCCAAATGGCGGCCAGGTCGTGATGACCGCGATGGGCGCCACCGGTGCCATTTTCCTCGGATTGTCGGGCTATGCGCTTGTTAGCCGCAAGGACTTCAGTTTCATAGGCGGTTTTCTGGTAGTGGGTATTCTGGTGGCCTTCGTCGCCGGACTCGGCGCGATATTTTTCGACATGCCTGCATTATCTCTGGCGGTGTCCTCGATGTTCGTGCTACTCATGGCAGGGCTGATTCTGTACCAGACCAGTAATATTATTCATGGCGGGGAAACTAACTACATCATGGCCACCGTGACCCTGTACGTCGCGATCTTCAACCTGTTTACCAGTCTGTTACACCTGCTGGGGTTCATGAATAGCGATGGCTAAAAACCTCAGAAACTCGTTAAAACCTGGAGTATTAAAAGATATGTCTACACATCAGAAGTCAACTTTACCGGTGCTCGTAATACAGCAAGAAAAGAAAACAACCGATAAAAAGCGTTATATGTTTTATCTCACTACTGCGATGATATGGGTGTTTATTGCAATAGCTGTAATCGGTTACAGCAGGATATAAGACAAAGGGCCGTGATTATTCGCGGCCTGCTCTGCTTACACCTTGTATAATCGCGGCAAGCCAACTATTACGCGTAAAAGCGACATATATATATGAAACTACTTGTCAGGAATCTCGCACGTAGCACCACCGAAGACGAACTTCGCGCCAGGTTTGAAGCCTTTGGCGCAGTACAGTCCTGTGTCCTGGTCACCGACAAAGCCAGTGGATTATCGAAAGGTTTCGGATTTGTCGAAATGCCCAAACAGGGTGATGCAAAAGCAGCCATGATCTCACTTAATGGTAGTGATCTTGACGGTCAGAAAATCCGGGTTAAAAAAGACCGGTCGAAGTCATCGGCAAGTGACGCCAGCCCGGTTC
>JAOUJX010000470.1 GCA_029882955.1 Gammaproteobacteria bacterium | reverse complement strand
TCGGCCGACCGAGCGGTATTTAACAGAGCGCTTTATTACCGGGGCTGTCATTGTTGAAGCCGATTACCAGAAGCAAAGGCTGGACAATGCAAAAATTAAACCGTCCAACTATGTCCCCAATTTTTCTATTATGTCAATCGACATTGAATCTGACTTCGAAACCGAACAGATTTTTTCTATTTCGTTTGTTTCGACGGATCAGAAAAGAACTTTAATCATTGGCAATGGAGAGAACTCAGAACGAATCGAATACTGCGCAGATGAAGCGAATTTATTGAAGCGCTGGGTCGAATGGGTAGAAGCCATCGACCCGGACATTTTTATTGGCTGGAATGTAGTGAATTTTGATTTCAGGCTGATACAGAAAAGAGCGCAGGTATTGAGAATAGCGTTACAACTGGGTCGTGATAAAAGCATACCGAGCTGGCGGCGATCGAGGACTGATGATAGTCAGTATTTTATTTTTATACCGGGCAGGGTGGTGATTGATGGCATCGATACGTTAAAGAGCGCGACCTATAACTTCACCAGTTTCGCGCTCGAATTTGTTGCACATGAACTGCTAGGCAGGGGTAAGTTGATTCAAGCTGAAGATCGACACGACCCGTTATTCAAAGCAAAAGAAATCAGACGTCAGTTTTATCAAGATCAATTATCGCTGGCTGCCTATAATCTGGAAGACTGTCAGTTGGTCTGGGATATTTTCGAAAAAACCGATCTGATCAATTTTTCTATTGAAAGAGCGCAATTAACCGGTCTGGAGATGGATCGTAGCGGTGGGTCGGTTGCCGCCTTCGATAATCTATATTTACCACGATTACACCGCAGGGGTTATATCGCTCCGAATATCGGAGATTACGAAGGGGCACTTAGCGCGCCGGGTGGCTATGTCATGGATTCGACGCCGGGTTTACATAACAGCGTGCTGGTACTCGATTATAAAAGCCTGTACCCCAGCATTATCAGAACCTTTAAAGTTGACCCCTATGCCGGAGTGTTCGCTGAACAGTTGCCTGATAATGACACTGTCCCCGGTTTTGATGGAATCCGATTCAGTAAAGACGAACATATATTGCCGGATATAATTGCAGACCTGTGGCAGGCTCGCGATCAGGCCAAGCGTGAGAAAAATGTTGCATTGTCACAGGCAATAAAAATTATTATGAATTCGTTTTACGGAGTGCTTGGAACTCCGGGTTGCCGGTTACACGATTCCCGGCTAACCAGCTCCATAACCAAACGCGGGCATAAAATTATTTTACAAACGGTCGAGCTTATCCAGCAGGCCGGCTACGAAGTTATTTATGGTGACACCGATTCGGTATTTGTGTCGTTGCAGAAACGGGTTGATAATCGACAGGCCGCAGAAACGGGGCAAAATTTAGTTTCTTTGATTAATCAATACTGGATAGATTACCTGTCGTCGAAATATGGCATAGCCTGTTATCTCGAAATGGAATTCGAAACTCATTTTCAGAAGTTTTTTATGCCGACTGTACGGGGCTCTGATCAGGGTAGTAAAAAACGTTATGCCGGTTTGATCGAAGACAAGGAGGGGCATCGAAAAATTATATACAAGGGGCTGGAGACGGTACGCACCGACTGGACCGGGCTGGCTCGAGAATTTCAGCAGAACCTGTATCAACGGGTGTTCGATGGTGATGCTTACGAAAGCTATATCCTGAAAACAGTCGAGTCGCTATTCAATGGCGAATTTGATAATCAATTGATATACCGAAAACGCCTGCGCAAAAAATTATCCGAGTATGTCAAAAATGTGCCACCACATGTACAGGCAGCGAAAAAAGCGGAGGCTCTATTCAAACAAACAAGTCAGCCTTCGCGTTATCGAAATAAAAGCTGGATAGAATATGTCATCACCGTATCCGGAGCCGAAACGCTGGAGTGTCAAAACTCACGGTTAGACTACCAACACTATGTCGAAAAGCAGTTGGCACCGATTGCCGATGCCATACTAAATGCTATCGGTAGCTCGATGGAGGCGGTCACAGGGCAGCAGCGGGAATTATTTTAGGTTGACGCGTTTTGCGACAAATAGACGGTAAATACGGCTCCACCGGCGCCAGAGCCGGTTTTTGTGCTTTGGATCCGTTGAGGACTCTTAACGTTAAATCTTTTTCCTGCAGTATCACTTCAAACTGGATCAGGCAGGTCTGGACTGTTTGAAAAAGATCGTTTTCAGAAACTTCCATATTCATCAGACCCGCTTCTAATTTACTTAAATCCAGCAGGTCATTTAATAATGATAATAGCCTCATGCCGTTGCTATTTATTCGTGAGAAAGGGTGTCACAATTTTATGGTAGCGATTACTTCGTTTCCCTTGCCGAGGTATTCGACGCTATCGAAGCTAAGGTTAGCCGCCACAGCAATGCCTCTACCGTGATTATGCGACCCCCTGTCCGGGTCTATCTGCATATATTTTGACCAGTCGAATCCCTCTCCCTGGTCCTTGATATGAAAAGAGATCTGGTCTTTGTCTCGACTAAAATAAATCTCTACGGAGCGATTGCTATACTCTTCCATGGCCTGACGACTTTCTATTTCCCGTAGCCAGGTTTCGTGTTCGATTAACGCTGTTTTCTGTTGATAGGTAATCTGCAGATTGCCGTGTTCGATAGCGTTGGTAATGAGCTCCGATAACCCGTTCACTACACGCGACGGCTGGGGACAGGCTCTAGCCAGGAAATGAATAATTGCGCGGCTACTCTCAAGCGTTTTAAACACGAACTGAC
>JAOUJX010000104.1 GCA_029882955.1 Gammaproteobacteria bacterium | reverse complement strand
TTATGGTTGAGTAGACAGTCGACGACACGGGACCCCGTTTCGAAGTCAATCGACAGGGCCGGTTGAAGGCTGGTTGCTTCGGTATCGAAATTATCCAGCCAAAGCTGCCAGGTATCGATGCGTAATTTAATTAATTCGAGAGCGAAGTCAATTTTGGACAACAAAAGATTATTATCACTACTCTCTAATTTCTGTGCTTCAGTTTGCCGTGCTCTGAGATAATCACTAAAAGCCACTGCAATTTTAACTTTATTAGTCATTGACTGACGGATATTGATTATTTCAATACCGCGGCTGTAGCGACTTAGATTCTCTAGTGGTATGACAACGTCTTCGTTAATCTTGAATGCATTTGTATGCGCAGAAATTGCGGCTGTTCTTTTTCGATCAGCCCAAAATCGGTCCCGGGCTTCGGCCTTCACGGCAATAAAACCTTCGGCAGCATATCCCTGGGCAATCTCAACGACGCTGTTACTAACTTTAGTTAATGCCTCTTTATCATTGCTGGCGATATCTGCCAATAGCAACATTTTGGGATGACCGGTTCGGTTAGCTTTAGTACTGTATTTTACCGCTTTGATATAACGAGCATCGAGATGCTCGAGTCCCGCAAGTGCAACATCAGGGTTATCATCGATGAATTGCTTAATCCTGACAATCGCAGCGACATCGGACGACGAATCCTGGTTAAAAAACTCCAGGCAAATGGTGTGCGTATGATCAAACAAAGGGTGCAAAATGAACTCTGCCGAGGTGACGATTCCATCGCAGCCCTCCTTTTGCACACCGGGCAATCCTGAGAGAAATTTATCAGTCACGTCTTTACCGAGCCCTGCCTTACGAAAGCTTGCCCCCGGCATAGAAATGCGTTCGGGTTCTCCCAATGACCTGCCTTCTTTACGACTAAATCGACGAATCTCGAATTCTACTATATCCTGTAAATGTATTTTGCCGCAGTTGTGATTCAGGCGCGTCACTTCAACCCAGTTGGCATCGGCCGTCACCATTTTCCATCGCAATAAATTATCGATCGTAGTACCCCAGATGACAGCCTTCTTTCCACCAGCGTTCATCGCAATATTCCCACCAATAGTGGAGGCGTCTTGAGAGGTTGGGTCTACCGCAAAAGCCAGATTCTGTGCTGCCGCAGATTCCGCGACACGTTTGGTAACAACACCTGCTTCGACTCGAATAGTCGACATCCGGGACTCGCTGCCCGGTAAAACCTGCTCCTGTATTGATGCTATTTTTTCGAGCTTTTCCAGATTGATGACTGCTGTATTTTCATATAATGGAATCGCGCCACCGGTATACCCGGTGCCTCCGCCACGCGGAATTACTGTCAAGCCAAGTTCAGTACAGGCTTTAACCTGGTCGGCCACCTCATTTTCACTATCGGGTTTGAGTACTACGATGGGATACTCCACGCGCCAGTCAGTAGCATCGGTAGTATGCGATACTCGCGCAAGACCACTGAAATCAACATTATCTTTCCTGCTAACAGACCGTAGTTTTCTCTCAATGAGTCGACGTAGATTAGAAATCTCTACCATCCAGTTTTCGAAATCAGCCAATACCTGACGAGCCGACACCAGTAAGTCCAGGGTTTTGGCATTATCTTTTGCCCGGCGCTCAATCAGTTTTAGCCGGTGATGTAATGCTTCGATTAATTGCAGTCTTCGTTTACGATTTTCTAGCAAATCATCCTGAATGAACGGGTTACGCTTGATAACCCATATATCCCCCAGAAATTCGTATAGCATACGCGCCGAACGCCCGGTCCTACGTTCACTTCGTAACTCATTTATCAACCTCCAGGTGTCTTCACCCATGAAGCGGATAACAATCTCTCGATCACTAAAAGACGTATAGTTATAGGGAATTTCGCGAATTCTATCGGTCATAAGATTGTGTTTTGAGTACTATAAAGGGTAAATATCCTGTGCAGACGCGCAATATATCACCTTCGACTGATAAATAATTAAAACATCCGCTTATATGCAAATAGTCGCAGTACAGATTGCTTTTATTGATATATACTCAGCTACCTTGATAATGATTAGCCCTGATAGCATCAAAAATGTCAGCACCAGAATCCAAGAAAGGATCAGTATCGATCAACACGGTGGCAATGTCGCACATTCCGTTGCTAATAGGGATATTCCAAAGCTATAAAGAAAAGTCGAATTTTAGCGAAGGTCAATACACCAACCTGCTCGCAGAACTTAAAGTAGATCTCAACCAAAGAAAAATTACCGATTTCGACCATTTAATTGATCAACTTTCAACAAAGTTTGAATTGGTTTTTGATGACGATGATCTGCCCAACCGAATCAAAGAACAAATTGCTCGACTGCAAATCTATCTCTTCATATCGTCTATACAGGAAAGTGATCTCCTGAAGCGATCAAGTAACCCGGCTCGACGACTACTCGATACCATTATTAGGATAGAAGTCGATCTGGCTATAGACCAGCAGGAAGAACTGTCAGGCTATGAATATCTACGTGAACAGATAGATCTTTTTGGTAGTAACCCGTTTGTAAACTCTGACAGCTACGGTAAATTACTCGATGGATATATCGAATATACTAGCCAAAAATCTGCCGCAAAATCTAAACTAAACACGCCAGAAAAGCTAAAGGCCGCAGTTCAGCCTATAAAACCGGCGAATAAAGTGGCTCAGTCAGTAGAAAAAGAAACCAGAGTCAAAGCGCAGCCTGACCAGAAAGACATGACCGAATCAATGGTCGAGGCTGTCGTCAAGACCGTAGCCGAGCCGGTTCCCGTCCAGGAAAAAATGCCTTCGAGCGAAAACATTTATCCGGTTATTCAATCTATGATAAACGACATGACCTTGCCGCTTCGGGTTCAGGGAAGGTCTCTTATTTTGTTCGACGAAGTCTGGTCTCCGCTGTTACTCGAAGTCGCGATTACCAAAGGCTTTAAATCACAAGCCTGGCAAAAAGTTCTGACCATAGCAAAAACACAGGTCTGGGTGCTGACACCTAAATCTAGTGAGCAGGAACTGACTAAATTACTGACTACGATAAAACAAATCGAAAAGTCCCTGAGTCAGAGCATGCAGTCGTTAAAATTATCGATCGATCAACAGGCTTCTTTACTTGAGTTTCTAGAACACGAGCAGGCCGATGTCATCGCCCAGTCAAAAGCGACTATAGAAAAACAGAAGAAGCTTCACGATGAAACTAAAGCTCCAGCTGCGAAAAAGGTAACTGCGGAAGACTCTACTATCCAGCAAAAAAATAAGGTAACTGGTAAAGTCAACCTTGCTGACACTGTAGATGAGTTTTCCGATCTTATGGAGACCGGTCGCTTTAAGAATACCAACGACATGCTAAAAGCTCTCGATTCGGAAAAAATAGAAAAGCCCATAGCAGTAAATGTAGAAGACCAGTTACCCAGTGCCGACAAAATTCATAAAAGTGACTGGGTTGAAATTAAGCAGGGAGCATCGATGGTGTTAGCCAAGCTAACCTGGAAATCAGCTGAAAATTCTCAATTTATTTTTGTAGACAGAGAAGGCAATAGAGTCTGTGAAATATCCAGAGAGGACCTAAACCAGCGGTTAAAAGACGGCACCATCACTTTGATTTCGTCCACCCCATCACAATCGAAACGCGCTTCTCATAGCGTCATCCAAACAATCAAATAACCGATCTGCTCCAACCCCATTTAATACCAGGATTTGGAACTGACACATTAAGGTAATTTTAAACTCCTAACAGTAGCCGGGTCGGGTCTTCCAGGGCATTTTTAATAGCCACCAGAAATTGCACGGCTTCTCTTCCATCGACAATACGATGATCATAAGTCAGCGCGAGGTACATCATAGGGCGCGCAACTATTTCGCCATCGATAACAACTGGTCGTTGCTGAATCGAATGCATACCGAGAATGGCACTTTGAGGCGGGTTTAATATAGGCGTCGATAGCATAGAGCCAAAGATTCCCCCATTGGTAATGCTGAAAGTACCACCCGTTAATTCATCGATACCAAGCTTTCCTGCCTGCGCCCGCTCACCCATTGAACGGATTTCTTTCTCAACATCGGCGTAACTGAGTCGATCAGCATCGCGTAAAACCGGCACAACCAGTCCACGGTCGGAGCTGACTGCAATGCCAACGTCGAAATAATCGTGATAGACAATATCGTCACCATCGATAGAAGCGTTGACAGCAGGGAAACGCTTTAACGCTTCAACCGATGCCTTGGTGAAAAAAGACATCATACCTAACTTCACGCCATGAGTTTTTTCGAAGGCATCCTTATAACTTGTTCGCGCATCCATCATCGGCTTTAAGTTAACTTCGTTGAAAGTCGTTAACATGGCCGCTGTATTCTGGGCCTGTTTGAGTCGTTCAGCGATTTTAGACCGCAGCCGACTCATAGGTACACGCCGATCATTTCGACTTCCAGCAGGCGCTGGAGCAACCGCAGGGGTAGCATTGGTAACTGCTGACGCAGGTGGTGGTGCTTTTTGATCAAGATACTGCTGTACGTCTTCTTTCAAAATTGCGCCCTTCTTACCACTGGCGCTAATATCGTCAGCCGACAAATCATTTTCATTAATCATTTTGCGAACCGATGGGCTGGCTTTACTAGCCGAAGTAGAAGCTTTATCTTCGTCAACATCTGAGGCAGCCGTCTCGGTCGCAGGTATATCTGTATTGATGATCGCCAGTATATCGCCGTCTTGAACCGTATCGCCCGATTCGTAAGCAATAGACTCTATAATTCCAGGCGATGCAGCTACGATTTCGAGCACAACTTTATCGGTTTCCAGGTCAACAACGTTTTCGTCTGCGGCGACAAAATCACCGACTTTCTTATGCCAATCCCCGAGAGTGCCTTCAGTAACCGATTCGGGTAATACAGGAACTTTAAGTTCAACCTGCATGATGTGCTCCAGTGTTTTTTGTCAAGGTTAAAATCTGACTGGACAATAATGTCTCGACCAGCCTATTGCCATTATCTTAATTAAATAAAGTTACGTGTTTATATCTGTCACATTTCGAATGCATCTTTTACCAACTTCGTTTCCTGCTCAAGATGCAATGACATATACCCCACGGCTGTCGAGGCAGACGATATTCGTCCTGCATATCGAACCGGCAGAGGCGCAAAGGTTTCATTCAGACGGCTTTTAAATTCACGCCAGGCCCCCTGATTACGAGGCTCATCCTGACACCAGACCACGGTTTCCAGGTTTGGATATCTGTGATGGATTTCCTTCAAATCGCCCCTGGGAAATGGATAAAGCTGCTCGACCCGTACAATCGCTGTACTGTGATCGTATTTTTGATGACGGACTTCATGTAGTTTGTAATATATTTTGCCGCAACAGAGGATTATTCGTTTCACTTTCGAATCATCGACTTCATCGGTTTCGGGAATAACTTTCTGAAATTCCCCTTCACTAAACGAGCTTAATGGCGATACTGCCGACTCGTGGCGTAAAAGACTTTTCGGGCTCATTATGATCAACGGCTTTCGAAATTTACACATCATTTGTGTGCGTAGCAAATGGAATATTTGCGAGGGTAAGGTTGGTATCACCACGCGCATATTATGTTGTGCGCAAAGTTGTAAGTATCGCTCCACACGAGCCGATGAGTGCTCTGGCCCCTGGCCTTCGTAGCCGTGCGGAAGCAACATTACCAGGCTGCTTAAGCGGCCCCACTTCATTTCACCGGAACTGATGAATTGGTCAATAACTACCTGAGCACCATTGGCAAAGTCACCAAATTGAGCTTCCCAGATCACCAGGGTTTTAGGATCGGTAGAAGAATAACCATATTCAAAACCAAGTACCGCCTCTTCTGAAAGGAAAGAATTGATAACTTCAAATCGAGGTTGATTATCATCTAAATGCTTTAGTGGTTTATAAATTTTCCCGGAATTCTGGTCATGTAAGGCAGCGTGACGATGGAAGAATGTTCCGCGTTCGCAATCCTGGCCAGACAATCGGATTGAGTAATCATCGTCAAGTAAAGAGGCATAGGACAGGGTTTCTGCAAACCCCCAGTCACAGAATATTTCTCCATCCAGCATTTTTTGACGACTTTCCATGATTTTCCGCACCCGGTGATGCAACTGAAAGCCTTCCGGTATCGTCATCATTTTTTTACCCAGGCGTTGTACCGTTTCCTGACTAATCCGGGTTTGCTCGGCACCGACGTTATTGACATCTCCCTTGTCGAAACCAGCCCAGTCTCGAGCCGATGTCGCCTCCAGACCCGAAGTAACATTGAGCGCAACGCCACCACCCTGCTCTACCGCCTTACGATAATCGGCGACCATTTGATCGACTTTTTCCCGGGTGGTGAAACCTTCATCGATTAGTTTTTGTGCATGTAAATCTACCAGGCGTGGGTGATTACGAATCAATTCATACATTTTCGGCTGCGTCACCGCAGGCTCATCCGCTTCGTTATGCCCGTAACGTCGATAGCAAATCATATCGATGACGACGTCCTGCTGGAATTTTTCGCGAAATTGTACAGCCAGTTCGGCTATGAAAACGCAGGCTTCCGGATCATCACCATTGACATGGAATATCGGCGCCTGAATCATTCGCGCGATTTCGGTGCAGTAAAGCGTCGAGCGCACATCGCGGGGATTGCTGGTTGTAAAACCGATCTGGTTATTGACTATTATATGAATCGTACCGCCAGTCTTATAACCTCGCGTCTTACACATATTAAAGGTTTCCATAACCACGCCCTGCCCGGCGAAAGCCGCATCACCGTGGATCAATATCGGCAATACACCCCTGGTCTTACGGTCTCGAAAACGGTGCTGACGGGCGCGTACCGAGCCTTCGACGACCGGGTCGACAATCTCAAGATGCGATGGATTGAAAGCCAGCGCCAGATGTATAGGGCCGGTATCGGTATAGATATCGGATGAGAAGCCCTGGTGATATTTTACGTCGTAGTTGTATCGATCATCCCATTCAATTTTACCTTCGAATTCATCGAAAAGGTCGGATGGCATCTTACCGAATATATTAGTAAGCACATTCAGGCGACCACGGTGAGCCATTCCAATCACGACTTCGTGAGTTTCGTTAGCACCCGCCTGTTGAACGACTCGGTCAAGTAGAGGAATTAGTGACTCGCCACCTTCCAGCGAAAAACGTTTCTGCCCTATGTAACGAGTGTGTAGATATTTTTCGAGATTTTCTGCGGCAATAATCCTGTCGAGAATTCGGTTTCTGCGACCTTCCCGAAAATCAGGTGTGGATAATGTTGTTTCGAGGTGCTCCTGTATCCAACGCTTCTGCGCAAGGTTTTCGATGTACATATATTCAGAAGCAAGTGTACCGCAATAGGTTTTTTCAAGACGCTCTACAATTTCTCGCAATGGAAGGTCACCGACACCATACATAGAGCCCGTATTAAAAACCGTATCCAGGTCAGTTTCATTGAGATCATGTCCTTCCAGAGTCAGATCTTTGGTTTTGTCATGTTGCTGCTGACCGAGAGGGTCGATTTTAGAGCGTCGGTGGCCCTTAATACGATAGGCATTGATTAACTGTAATACTGAGACCTGCTTAACCTGATGCTCGTGCTGAGCAGTACTGACATTCAGATTGGCACCATTGCCCTTATTCAGGACAGCACTCTTCATTTGCGCCTGAATTGCCAGATGATCCTGATCGGGGGTTAACGAGCCATTCTTTAATTCGGCGAACCAGTTTCGCCAGTTTTCATCGACACTCTTCTCATCTCTGAGATATTGACCATATAGTTCTTCGATGAATACAGCATTACTACCCTGAAGATAGCTTTCCTGCTGCATTTTTTTCATGCTCATTGTTAGGGTCTCACTATAGCTAATTGTTTTATTTAGAGTTTATCAACGTAATAATAGCTGAACTTTCAGCTTTAGCTAGCGCCAATTGTACAAGGAATTCACAACGTATCTATCGGCAATTACCGAAAAGACCTGATAGCCGATAGAAAAGCCATAAGAGTTTTCAATATCAATATATGAGACTCTTATATATAGCTAAAAAACACTAACTATTCCTAATTTATAAAGCCCTGCTAGAATACCCCAACCTTTTTCGGAACTGATTGAATGGCTCAATATATATTTACCATGAGCGGTGTGAGTAAAGTCGTACCGCCACAGACTGAAATTCTCAAAGACATTTCACTTAATTTTTTCCCCGGTGCCAAGATAGGCGTACTCGGCTATAACGGCGCCGGTAAATCGACCTTGCTACGCATCATGGCCGGAGTCGACACAGAATTTAATGGTGAGGCTCGTCCGCAGGCGGGTACCAAAATCGGTTACTTACCCCAGGAACCCGTACTTGATAGTAACCTTGATGTACGTGGTAATGTCGAACTTGGTGTGGCGGATACCAAAGCCGTTCTCGATCGATTCAATGAAGTCAGCGCAGCGTTCGCCGAACCCGATGCCGACTTCGACCAATTGATGACGGAGCAGGCGGAACTACAGGAAAAAATAGATAATGCCGGCGCCTGGGAACTCGACCGCAAGCTCGAAATCGCTGCCGATGCGTTACGCCTGCCGCCCTGGGATGCGGCCGTCGAAAACCTGTCCGGTGGTGAGAAACGCCGTGTAGCCCTGTGCCAGTTATTGTTATCGAATCCCGACATGTTAATTCTGGACGAACCGACCAACCATCTCGACGCTGAATCAGTGGCCTGGCTGGAACGATTTTTACAGGATTTTCCCGGCACCGTAGTCGCCGTCACCCACGATCGCTACTTTCTCGACAATGTAGCGGGCTGGATACTGGAACTCGACCGCGGTCATGGTATTCCCTGGGAAGGCAATTATTCATCCTGGCTCGATCAAAAACAAAAGCGCCTCGAACACGAAGAGCGTTCGGAGAAAGCCCGGGTGAAGTCTATGAAGGCTGAGCTCGAATGGGTTAATTCAAATCCGAAGGGACGGCAGTCAAAAAGTAAGGCTCGATTGAAGCGATTCGAAGAACTGTCTTCACAGGATTACCAGAAACGTTCCGAAACCAGTGAGCTTTATATTCCCCCCGGCCCCAGACTCGGCGATGTAGTTGTCGAAATTGAAGGTGGTAAAAAATCTTATGGTGACAAATTACTTTACCAGGATCTTGAATTTAAACTGCCTCGTGGTGGCATAGTAGGAATAATTGGCCCCAATGGTGCCGGTAAATCAACCCTGTTTAAAATCATGGTCGGCCAGGAGACGCTAGACCAAGGTAGCTTGCAGATCGGCGAGACGGTACAGATATCCTACGTCGACCAGTCACGTGAAGACCTCGACGGCAGTAAAACTATCTGGGAAGAATTATCCGACGGACTCGACAATATTATCGTCGGTAACTACTCCATCCCGTCGCGCGCCTACGTTTCGCGCTTTAATTTCCGCGGAGCCTCGCAACAGAAATTCGTCAAAGATTTATCCGGCGGTGAACGTAATCGACTGCATCTCGCTAAGCTATTAAAAAGCGGTGGTAACCTGCTCTTACTCGATGAGCCCACTAACGATCTTGATGTCGAAACTTTGCGTGCACTGGAAGATGCAATTCTCGAGTTCCCCGGCTGCGTCGTTGTTATTTCTCACGATCGCTGGTTCCTCGACCGTATCGCCACGCATATTCTGGCATTCGAGGGTGACAGCCAGGTCTATGCTTACGAAGGCAACTACTCTGAATATGAGGCCCATCGTAAGCAGCGTATGGGTCAGGATGCCGATCAGCCGCATCGCATTAAATATAAGAAGCTGGAAGTCTAAACCATGTCAGAAACAGAAAAGTTGTTCAATCGCCTCGATGCTCTGCTAGACCGTGTCGACCGATTAATCCCGGCAACCTCCAGCATCGAAACCAGTGACCAGTACCAGGCCTATCGCTGGAGCGATGCGGGGCTGGAAGGCATCGCCAATTTCGACCGCGTCGATCAATCTGATTTATTACATCTGGACCGCCAAATCAACCTGATGACCCGCAATACGGCACAGTTTGTCTCAGGAAAACCAGCCAACAATGCCTTGCTCTGGGGCGCCCGCGGAACCGGTAAGTCTTCGTTAATAAAAGCCCAGCTCAATACTTTCATTGATCAAAAACTGTGTGTCGTCGAAATCCCAAAAACAGCTACGGATCAACTATTTAAGATTATCAGTAGACTCAGTAAGGACAGTAGAAAATTTATTATCTACCTCGATGATTTATCGTTCGAATCTAATGATGATTCATATAAAGCGCTGAAAGCCTGCCTCGAAGGCTCGCTGCAACCACAACCCGACAATGTCATTATTTATGCCACATCTAATCGCAGACATTTAATGCCCGAAAGCATGCAGGATAATCTGGACAGCACCATGGTCGATGGACAACTGCATCCGAGCGATAGCATTGAGGAAAAAGTATCCCTGTCAGACCGCTTTGGTCTCTGGCTATCATTTCATCCCTTCACACAGGATCAGTATCTTGCTGTGGTAGAACAAACCCTGAACACCCGGCAACTCGAAATGGATGAAACCGCTCGCGCCGAGGCACTTCGCTTTGCCACCTCTCGAGGTTCGCGTAGCGGTCGAATTGCATTTCAGTTTGCCGCTTACTGGGCAAGTTTACTCGACTAATAAGCCAATAGATGGGACCAGAAAAATAACCTGACTTTATTTTAATTATTATTGATAATAATCAATGCCTTTTCTCCAACTTGTTCTATATTAGACCTATGAGTAAGGGGAAAGCTGGTTAGTGGGTTTAAATATTAGTAGGTCGGAATTATTAAGTGGTGATATCAGTGGTCGAAGCCGACCTATCCGACCGCCATGGTCTCTTCCAGAAATGGCATTCAGATCCACCTGTAATAGTTGTGGAAACTGCCTGGAAAAATGCCCGACCCGGATAATTGAGTTTGGTCGTGGCCGAATACCAGTTATAGATTTCAATCATGGTGAATGTGTTTTCTGCGGCGAATGTACCCGGTCCTGCGAGACGGGCGCTCTGCACCAGAGTTTGGATCAGGCTCCGTGGCAT
>JAOUJX010000103.1 GCA_029882955.1 Gammaproteobacteria bacterium | reverse complement strand
ACGAATATCTTGCAGCGTGGCCTCGCCGAAAAGAGGGCCTTTTGGACTATAGGTGACGATTAGAAAGTCATCCGAGCCATAACGCTCACGCACTCCCCGGTAGTACTTCAGGGCAGCATCATTTTCCAGGATAAGCGAGTCCGCCGAAGCATCGAGCTCGAACTCGGTTATATGCGAAATAAAGAAAGCAGCTAATGCTGCGGTTAGCATTAAAGCGATAACTGGTTGGCGCAGGATGGTATTGTTATAAAGCTTGATCAGATAAAGTCCCATGGATTGTCCTTGAATTTCAGGATTTGTTGGCCTTGGCCCAGCTATCGCGCAAAGTCATCGTGCGATTGAATACCGGCTGCTGTTCACTCGAATCAGGATCGCTGATGAAATACCCCAGTCGCTCGAACTGATAGGCCAGTTTGTTTCCGGTCAGTTCGACCGCGGGTTCCAGCATGGCATTGTCGGCAATAATGTTTGATTCAGGATTAATCGCGGATTCAATTTCTGGTTCCCCGCCCGGATTGGTTGAATTGAACAGACGGTCATATTGATTGACTCGGGCGCTGACTGCATGTGCCGCACTAACCCAATGAATAGTACCCTTCACCTTACGCCCATCGGCAGTTTTGCCACCGCGGCTTTCCGGATCATAAGTACAGATCAGGCTTTCGATGCTGCCGTCTTCATTTTTTATGACTTCCTTGCAGGTAATGTAATAAGCGAAGCGTAAACGGACCTCGCGTCCCTCGGACAGTCGGAAGAATTTCTTCGGTGCGTCTTCCATGAAGTCGTCCTGCTCGATATAAATTTCGCGCGAAAAAGGAATTTCACGTGTGCCATAGTCAGGGTTTTGCGGGTGGTTTGCGCCGGTGACCATTTCTTCCTGGCCTTCCGGGTAATTCTCAATGACTACCTTCAGCGGGTTGATGACCGCCATGCGGCGTTCGGCGCGTCGATTTAAATCTTCACGCAGGGCATTTTCGAGTACGCCCATTTCGATGTGACTGTCCTTTTTGGTGACACCGATCATGCTGCAAAAGGTTACGATGGATTCCGGCGTAAAGCCACGGCGACGCATGCCGGAAATAGTGAGCATACGCGGATCGTCCCAGCCACTGACGTGGCCATCGAGCACCAGTTGATTGAGTTTGCGCTTACTGGTGAGCGAGTATTCGAGTTGCAGGCGCGCGAATTCGGTTTGCTCGGGTCGCGCAGGAATTACGTCTGCAAGTTTGTCGAGTATCCAGTCGTATAGTGGTCGGTGGTCTTCGAACTCCAGCGTACACAGGGAATGGGTAACCCCTTCGATAGCATCTGACAGACCATGGGTGAAATCGTAAAGCGGATAGATACACCACTTGTCACCGGTATTGTGATGACTCACGTGACGAATGCGATAAATGATCGGGTCGCGCATGTTGATATTACCCGAAGACATATCAATTTTTGCGCGTAGCACATGCTCGCCATCGGCATATTTACCGGCTTTCATGTCTTCAAAAAGTGCTAAGTTTTCTTCGACGCTGCGATGACGATAAGGCCCGTTAACGCCCGGCTCTTTCAACGTGCCACGAGTAGCTCGAATTTCGTCGGCGCTCTGGCTATCGACGTAGGCGTCGCCTCGCTTGATCAGTGTCAGGGCATAATCGTAGAGCTGGTCGAAGTAATCCGAAGCAAAAGGGTTGCTATGCCACTCGAACCCCAGCCATTTAACGTCACGCCGAATCGCGTTGACATATTCGACGCTCTCTTTTTCCGGGTTGGTGTCGTCGAAACGCAGGTTGCAATAGCCATCGAAGTCACGGGCGACGCCGAAATTCAGGCAAATCGACTTGGCGTGGCCTATGTGCAAATATCCGTTCGGCTCGGGAGGGAACCGTGTCACCACCTGCCTGGTTTTGCCGCTTTTGATGTCGGCAGCGATCATATCGCGAATAAAATTTGAGGCGTCGTGATCGGCGCTGCTGGAGTCTGACATGAGAGTGAAGTTTAGCCTTGAGTGGAATAATGGTATTTTAACCGATCCCTGTAAAAACCTGAATCATCTTCGAGATTAAAATTATGGCCATTGACTGATTCTGTCGCTGACGCCGGGCTTCTGAGGGCTGGGTAATTCTTTTTCTTCGCTGCCAAGATAGATAAAACCGATAATTTGTTCGTTGCCAGCCAGGCCGAGAGCCGATTCTACATGGGTATCGTAGGCATTATCGCCGGTTAGCCAGATAGAGCCGAATCCCATGGCGTTGCTGGCGAGTAAAATATTATGCGCGGCAGCACCGGCGCAAAGCATTTGTTCGATTTCCGGGATTTTCGGCGACTCGATCAAACTGGCAATCACTACGACGATAAGCGGTGAGCGCAGTGGTTTGTCCATTTGCTTTTTCAGATAATCACTGCTGACGTCGGGGTCTCGGCGTTTTACCGCCTCGCCAAACACTCGGGATAGTTCATGTCGGGCATCACCTCGAATGGTGATAAAGCGATAGGGGTATATTCGGCCATGATCCGGAGCATGCATGGCAATTTCCAGAATCTGTCGTAATTGCTCATCGTCGGGAGCGGGTTCAGCCAGAACCTTTGCCGGAGTAGAGTGTCTTTTTAATAACTGTAACAGCTCGTTCATAGGTTGAGTGGATTGTTATGAAGATCAGATATTATAACCAAAGGCAGATCAATGTTACGGCTAGTTTTATTCGCGATCGCGATTAAATGCTACACTGCGCGTTTTTAAATTTTCGCTCAGGCGAGAGTCATGATCCAATACCAAATTACCAGTAAAAACCCGGTCACACATTATTTCGATGTCAGGATTCTGATCGATAATCCTGACCCGGGCGGTCAATGTCTGCGGTTACCCAACTGGATTCCCGGTAGTTATATGATTCGGGATTTCTCCCGGCACCTGGTTTCGATGACAGCCTCGGTTGATGGCGAATTATTGCGCATTCACCAGCAGGATAAATCGAACTGGTGTGTCGAACCCTGCACTGGAACCCTGTGTATCGAATACCTGGTCTATGCCCGCGACCTTTCGGTACGCGGTGCACATCTCGATCATACCCATGGCTATTACAATGGAACCAGCGTCTTCCTCGAAGTGGTGGGTAGAGCCGATGAAAGCTACCAGGTATTGATCGGGAAACCAGAAACAGATTACAGCCAGAACTGGCGACTGGCGACCACTCTGGCACGTCAACAGGCAGGCGAATTTGGCTTTGGTCTGTATCAGGCGAAGGATTATGACGACCTGATCGATCACCCGGTTGAGATGGGTGACTTCCGGCAAATTCGATTTCAGGCCTGCGGCGTGCCGCACGATATTATCCTCACGGGGCGCTTTGACTGCGATGAAGATCGTCTGGTCAGAGACCTGACCACCATCTGCGAACATCACATTCGTTTTTTCGGCGAACCCGCGCCGGTTGATTATTATCAGTTTCAGGTGCTGGTAGTTGGCGATGGTTACGGCGGGCTGGAACATCGTAGCAGCACCAGTTTACTCTGTAGTCGTGACAGCTTGCCGCAACCCGGAGAATCGAAAGTGACCGAGAGTTATCGGGAGTTTCTGGGGTTATGCAGTCACGAATATTTCCACACCTGGAATGTGAAACGTATCAAGCCAGCAGTTTATCAGCCCTACGATTTACAACAGGAAGTCTATACCGAATTACTCTGGGCCTTCGAAGGCATTACCTCTTATTACGATGACCTGGCGCTGGTTCGCTGTGGTCTGATCGAACAAACCGACTATCTCGAATTGTTGGCTCAAACCATGACTCGCGTGGCTCGCGGTAAAGGTAGCAGGCGGCAGGCGGCAGCCGAGTCGAGCTTTAACGCCTGGACAAAATTCTACAAGCAGGATGAAAACGCCCAAAACGCAATTGTCAGTTATTACGCCAAGGGCGCATTAATTGCATTGTGTATTGACCTGAAAATGCGTGCTCTCACCGATAACCAGCAAAGCCTGGATACGGTCATGTCAGAACTCTGGCAACGTTGGCAGGCATCGGCAGAAGGCGTGGGAATAAATAGTATTCAGGCCTTAATCTGCGATTTGGTTGGCTCAGATCTACAGGAATTTCTGGATCAGTTAATTCAGCAGACTGGCGATATGCCGTTACAGGAACTACTCGCGACTGTCGGCGTAGATGTGGTTCGGAGAGCCTCCATTAATCAGGCTGACAAAGGTGGCAAGGAATCGACCGAACCGCTGTCAGAGGTTTCCTTCGGCGCTTTTCTGAAGGAGCAGGATGGTGGTTTGCAAATCATACGGGTAGACGAAGATGGCAGCGCGCAGAAAGCCGGGCTGGCGGCAGAGGATCAAATCATTGCGGTCGATGGTATTAAACTGTCACTCGAAAAATTCGAACGCCGAATCGCTCTGGCAAAGCCGGGGAATATCTGGGAGGTGCATGCCTTCCGACGAGACGAGTTGCATCAGTTTGAAGTCGTTCTTTTAGAGGCCGCAGAGCATACCATTGTATTGCAGGTTACGGACCAACAGCAGGCACAGAGGCAGGACTGGTTAGGCGGAGGGCACTAAACATGGGGCTGGATGCCGAAGTTGATATTGACCGGTTTGATTCAGAAGCTTTGGAAGCGGGTCTGATATCGAGAGGGTTCGACGAATTTTCCCTGTTATATAAAGAAATAACCGAGTCTACTAATGCAGACGTGCTGGCACTTCATCAAATGCGGCGACAACAGTCTATCGCCATATGCGAAATGCAGACCGCTGGAAAAGGTCGGCGTGGCCGACAATGGTTATCGCCTTTTGCGAAAAATATTTATTGCACCATCGGTATCGAGAAATCATTGCCGCCCGCGCAACTGGGTTTGGTCAGTATTCTCAGTGGCATTGGCTTATGTCAGGCCCTGGCAACCTGCGGTCTGGCTGGTATAAAGCTGAAATGGCCGAATGATTTGTATTTCGAAAACCAGAAACTAGGCGGTATCCTGATTGAATCACAGCCAGTCGCAAATACAGACTACTTCTTTGCGGTGGGCTTTGGTATCAATGTGCATATGACAAAAGCAGAACTCGCGGAAATTCCACAGGCAGCCACCAGCATTGAGCTGATCAGTGATGTCGCCGTCAATCGGCAGAGAATTTTGCTGGCTGCAATCGAGGCAGTGATCGAGAAAATTCGAAACTTCAGCCCTCAAAGCGTGATGAATCTGGTCGCAGAGTTTGCGCAGTATGATGCCTTTTATGGCCAATCGGTTAGCGTCCTCGAGGCTGGTAAGGGAATTCGCGGTATCGATGCCGGGATTAATGAAAGTGGCCAGTTAATCGTCGACACCGACACCGGGCGACAGGTTTTCTCGGCGGCTGAAATTTCGCTCAGGGCTGCAGATTAATGTTGTTGGTGGATATTGGTAATACCTCGCTCAAGGCGCAATGGTGGCAGTCGGGTAGTCTGCAATCGTCTGCCGCTATCAACATAAGCAGTGGATGGGATAATATTTTTAGTGCCTATTTAGCCCATGTAGTAGCGAGTGAGTGCTATTACGCCTGTGTTCCCGGATCGCTCGCTGAAAACAAGTTTCATCGATGTCTGGATGATAAAGTAATGTCACTGAATCGTCATAAACTGGCCTCCCCTAAACGCGGCAATGGCGTGGTTAGCGCTTATCCTGAAGCGCAAAGGCTCGGTGTTGATCGCTGGCTGGCATTGTTGGGTGGCGCCAGTGTCACGAATCAGGACGCGATTATTGTCGATGCCGGGAGCGCTATTACCGTCGATCTGTTGCGAAAGGATGGTCAACATCTAGGCGGTGCAATTCTGCCCGGGTTTAATACATCGATAACTCGCTTCAGGGAAATATTGTCGGTAGCTGATTTCAACCATGCAGAAATTTCCGAAAACGAATTGCCCGGCTGTTCTACCGAAAGCTGTATTCATATAAACTATGATTCCGGTGACAGCAACTACCTGGATAGACTAATCGAACGATGGTTCGGCCTGCTCTCGAGCAACGCAGTCTTAGTCGTCTCCGGCGGAGATGCCGGTCGAGTGATCAAGCACCCGGATCACGATTACCAAATTATTCCCGACCTGGTTTTCAGGGGAATGCGTCGGCAACTGGAACTCGGCAATGAAAATATTTTTTAGCCTGCTATTGATCGTCAATATAGCCTTCGGTATCACCCAGTGGTTAATGCCTTACGATCAGCTATTTGAAGAAAAGCCGAAAATTGCGGTAGCCGAAAAATTAAGACTGCTGGACGGTCCGCAGGAATCGGAAGTGATTACTGAAAAGGAAGCGATTACCAAGAAAAATGACAATGTACTGGTAGCCGAAGAAGCAACCAATCAGCTACTGTGTTACACAATCGGCCCTTTCAAGGACAAAACCCGAGCGCTCGAAATCAGCGGGCGCTATTCCAGCAATCAGATAGAAACCCGGTTGAAGTCGAGTCTGGAAAAAGACTATATGGGAATTATGGTCTACATCAATGGGCATAAAAATCGAAAAGCGGCTCTGAAAACAGCCACTTCACTCGCCGCCAAAGGTATTCGTGACTATATTATCGTCAAGGTGGGGGAAGAAGAGAACGTACTCTCAATCGGTGTATTCGGTCTGAAGAAAAATGCTGATGGTTTAATCGGTAGATTAAAAAAGTTGAAGTTCCCGGTAAAATCGATAGCCAGGTATCGTGAACGCACGATTTACTGGCTTTATTATCAGCAATCGAATGATCGTGAGCTTCTCTCGCTGCTAGATGATATTGATATCGATAAAGGTATTAGCCAGATTTCAAGACAATGCAGTTAAGGCCTCTAAAACTCTTGCTAACGTCCGGCAAAACCAATAAAATTCGCGCCTCTTACAGGGGCAGCATAGTCCCGACAGCAGTTTGCCAAAGGCTGCATCAGAAAAAATTACGCCGGCGTAGCTCAGTTGGTAGAGCAACTGACTTGTAATCAGTAGGTCCCGAGTTCGACTCTTGGTGCCGGCACCATATCTAAGCCCCTGTTGAAGGGGCTTTTTTTTGCGTGGAATAGTGTGGGGATAATGGACGCTACCCGAATGGCGTTTAACTTAAGCCTAAAACAGCGCATTGTTCCCTTCTCCCAGTCGGGGAGAAGGTCAGGATGAGGGGGTAGGCATTAGCTTTCCCATTAACAGCTAGTAGCCTGGCTAGGGCCTTACAATTCAATCACCTGCCCTCAGAAGTGCTCTAGCTGTTGTCAAGTGTAAGGCCAACGACGGTAGGGGTCGGAGGTACATGAGAATTCTTCTCAACTATGAGGGTGTCATATATACTCAGGAAAACTATATACAGCAGGGAAAGGAGTTCCCAATGCCAAGAAAACCAAGGATGTATCTGCCGGGCATACTCAGTCATGTTGTTTAACGGGGTAATGGGAATTATTCTCATGTACCACCGACCCCTTTTTTACGGTTATTGATGGAGAGTATAGATGTCTTTAGATGAAGTGATGTTTACCATTTACGGCCAGGATTTTACGCTGGGACAATTGGTGATAATCCCTACCGTTCTGATTGTCGGCTATCTGGCAATTCACTGGTTGGCAAGAGTCATAACTAACCGTCTGGTGGCCCTCGATATGCAGCCAGACATTATTCATCTGGTGCGGCGCATATTCTATATTGTCGGGTTGGTTGTTTTAGCTATTACAGCGTTGGATCTGCTCAATGTGCCGCTGACTGCCTTTGCTTTTGTCTCCGGTGCGATCGCCATCGGCGTGGGTTTTGGAGCACAAAATATTATTAATAATTTCATCAGTGGCTGGATCCTGATGTGGGAACGTCCTATACGAATAGGCGATTATCTGGAAGTAGGAGAATCGACTGGTACCGTGGAATCAATTGATACTCGTTCCACACGAATTCGTCGGCCCGATGGAGTGCATATGTTGATTCCAAACAGTACTTTGCTGGAAAATACCGTTGTAAACTGGACGTTGATTGACTACCTGACTCGTACTGTAGTCAGAGTTGGCGTTGCCTACGGTTCGCCGGTAAAACGGGTTGCAGACCTGATTATGCAAGCCACAGTAGAACAGGAAGCGGTTCTCAAGGAACCCGTGCCAAACGTGGTTTTTGAAGACTTCGGCGATAGCGCGTTGATATTTGATGTGTACTTCTGGGTCAACGCCACTGCGGAACGTAATTTACGCGTTATCCGCAGCGATATCCGGTTTCGTATTGTTGAACTGTTCGAAGCAGGTGAAATCGAAATTGCCTTCCCTCAACAGGATGTGCATCTCGATGGCAATATTACGCTGTTAAACCCGAAGTAGAATCTCATGATTGCAATTATTACCCCTATTTTTGCATTGCTATTAAGCGTATCCCTGTTGCTAATGGGCAATGGCTTGCAAAATACTTTGCTGCCAGTTCGCGCCAGTATTGAATCTTTCTCGGCACTTGATATTGGTATTATGGGTTCGGCCTATTTCCTGGGTTTTGCCGTGGGTTGCGTTTATGGTCCTTACATTGTCCGTAGAGTTGGTCATATCCGTACTTTTACGGCAATGGCGACCATTGCTTCCTGTGCCGTGCTGGTGCATGCCTTTGTACTGAATCCGGTCATCTGGTGGGTATTACGCGTGGCTACAGGCATCTGTTTTGCGGTGTTGTACATGGTGATCGAGAGCTGGTTGAATGAGAAAGCCAGTAATGAAAACAGAGGGACGATATTTTCTATATACACAATTATTAATCTGACTGTAGTTACTATTGGCCAGATGATGCTCACACTGGACGAACCCTCTGATTTCTTACTGTTTTCGTTTGCATCTATCCTGGTATCGCTAGCCGCTGTACCGGTGGCATTGTCTAAATCTGAGGAACCGGCTCCGATCCAGTCGGTAAAAATTAACTTTCGTCTGCTCTTCCAGACTTCGCCGGTAGGCGTGGCGGGCTGCCTGACAGTCGGTTTAGCTAATGGCGCTTTCTGGGCGCTTGCACCGGTGTTTGCCAGTGGTGATTCGACCGAGGTTTCCAGGGTAGCGATTTTCATGAGCGTTGCTGTAATAGCTGGTGCTATTGGGCAATGGCCATTTGGTCGAATGTCCGATCGTATGGATAGACGCCGAGTGATATTACTGGTCTGTGTGGGCTCCTTGCTTAGCGGTATTTTCCTGGCCCTGCTGCAACCTCCAATGGAATCCATGCTATTGCCAGCTGCATTTGCTTATGGTCTGTCCGCGTTTCCCCTCTACTCTTTGTGCGTTGCACATACCAATGATTTTGCCGAAGAGTCACGTTATGTTGAGGTTGCTTGTGGACTGTTACTGGTTTACGCACTGGGTGCAGTGATCGGGCCAATAGTCGCTTCAATTTTCATGCGGCTCATTGGTGCAGGTGGATTATTCGCATTTACAGCGCTAGTGCATTTACTCATGATTGGCTTTGTTATTTACCGCCTGAGTCGACGGGATGTGAGACCAGTCGAAGAACATATATCCTTTGCTGATGCGATGCGCGTGGGAATGACGGTATCCGGTGTTGATTCTATGACCCATGAGGAAACACATCAACAAACTCAGGAGAATGACAATGACCCAAACGCTTGATCCTGCTATCTCAACAAACCGGGCAGTCATCTGGAGTTACCGGCTCGATGGCGCAGGTGGTGGCAAGCAGCAGGATGGCTATCCTGCGACACAGTCCAGTGAGAATGGTTTTAACTGGTTGCATCTACGTAGCGACGATTCTGAATCGATTAAGTATATGAGAGGTATGAATCTCAACCCAAAGATGATCGAAGCCTTGAGCGCAAATGAAACCCGGCCGCGCATGCAATTGCTCGAGGACGGTGTGCTGATAAATTTGCGCGGGGTCAACACTAACCCCGGGGCCGATCCTGAAGACATGGTTTCAATTCGTCTCTGGTTTAATGACAGTATCATTATTTCGGCACGTAAAAGAGAGCGGAAATTGTTATCGATAGAAGATCTTCGCGAGCTCATTGAGGAAGGTAAGGGTCCACGCTCACCGGGTCAGTTTGTGGCTTTGCTGGTAGAAAAACTGGCTAATCGAATCAACGATGTGGTTGATTCGATCGACGATGAATTGACTGGTGTCGAGACAGGGCTGGATGAGAAATGGGAAAGCGTGCGACATATTCAACAAAAATTATCGACTATCCGCAAACAGACTGCCATTATCCGACGGTACCTCGCACCGCAACGCGAAGCACTTGCCGAGCTTTATCGAAGCGCGAAGTATTTAACTGAAGATGACTGCCACACTATCCGCTACCAAAACGACCGCATTATCCATTATGTAGAAGACCTCGATCTCGCTCGCGAACGCGCCCTGGTACTGCATGGAGAGCTACAGAACAGGATTGCGGAGCAGCAAAATTCCCGCACTTATCTGTTATCGATCGTGGCAACCATTTTTCTGCCACTGTCATTCCTGACCGGTGTTTTCGGCATGAATGTCGCCGGGATGCCCGGACTGGAAAATCCTGACGCGTTCAGCATCTTGTCAGCAGGAATGGCGTTTCTCGGGGCATTGCTGGTCGGCTATATCTGGTGGAAGAAGTGGTTATGAAGTGGCCGCAGAAATGATACCCTACTCAAAACAATACGCCTTTCGCCAGTTTTTGAGAATTTTTCAAACTTGAGTCAACTGCAGGACTGATTTTATTCGTTGCGGCTGTGTTAGCTATGGTACTTAAAAATTCTCCATTAGCCGCCTGGTACGGCGACCTGCTCACCTTGCCGGTCTCAACTGGGGTAACGCCGAAGATTTGCAGACCAATGGGGTCAGTATCGATTGAAATGCTCACCAATAACCACAGACCCCTTTTTTGCCTTTTTCCCTTTTGGCTTGGCGAATTTAAACACCTCACCAGTACACCCCGCTTTCAGTCGGAGCAAAGCGCAGTTGCATTTGCTAAACTCGAACATGACCGCATTAGATTTAAACTATCAGGGTTAAGTAGATGAGTAACAACAATTGGCAACAGGGCATATACGACGTACTCAAAAAGAGTGATATCCGCTTAATCGGTTATGTGCCGGACGCCGGACATGCCGCTTTGATCGAAAACGCCAGGCGCGATGAGTCTGTGCAGGACGTGGTG
>JAOUJX010000469.1 GCA_029882955.1 Gammaproteobacteria bacterium | reverse complement strand
GTAACACGGAGATATAACGCCCGCAGCAGCGGTGTTTTTGGAGCGAGGAACGAGCGGAAAAAACGTCCGACTGCCTGCGCTTGATACTCATTGAGCCTTCTCCCAGATTTCTGCAATTGCAGTAAACTGAAGGCGACCAAACCATACGGAGAAGACCCAATGAATTTTTATAACCATCAACATAAACACTATTGTGGAATCGATCTGCATGCAAGAAGTTTATACCTGTGTATCCTCAGCCAGGATGGTGAAATTTTACTGCACAAGGAATGTCCGGCTAAACCGGACCGGCTACTGGAGTTGATTACACCCTTTCTAAACGATCTGATTATCGGTGTCGAGTGCATGCATTGCTGGTACTGGGTGGCCGACTTTTGTGAAGAACAAAATATTCACTTCATTCTCGGACACGCCCTGTATATGCGTGCCATTCATGGCGGCAAGGCGAAAAATGATCGTATCGACTCGTTGAAGATAGCCCAGCTCATGCGGGGTGGGAATTTTCCGCTGGCTTATGTTTATCCACGTGAAATGCGTGCCACTCGGGACTTGTTACGCCGCAGAACCAACCTGGTTCGCCATGGCGCGAATCTCAAGGCCCATGTCGCCAATACCACCAGCCAGTATAATCTTCCGCCCAATAAGGTGAACCTGAAGAACGTCAGCGCTCGAGAGCAGTTACGGAACTCTTTTCCGGACGAGGGCGTTCAGCGCATGATTAATCTCGATATGGCGGTGCTGGAGTGTTATCACCGCGAGTTGTCGCAAACCGAATGGTACCTGGAGCAGCAGGCTAAGAAGCATCAGCCGGTATATTTAAACCTGTTAAAGACCATTCCGGGTATCGGTCGCATTCTGGCGCTAACCATTCTGTATGAGATTGGTGCTATCGAACGTTTTGAGACCGTGCAACAGTTTGCCTCCTATTCCAGGCTGGTTAAGTGCAAGGCCGAATCAGCCGGCAAAAGCTACGGCACTCAAGGCGCCAAGATTGGTAACGGTCATCTCAAATGGGCATTCAGTGAAGCCGCGGTACTTTATCTTCGGGGTAACGATAAAGCTCAGCGCCATCTCCGGAAACTGCAAAAGCGCATGAGCAAGGCAAAGGCATTGTCGGCACTGGCCCACAAGATCGGCAGGGCCACCTATTTCATGTTAAAGAAGAGAACCGTATTTGATGAACAGCGTTTCCTGAGTTAACAGCACACCCCGCGCCAGGCTCATCGCCTAACTGGATGCAAGCAACGGCGTGTAACGATTGTGGCTGTTCTTTTAACTGTGCCCAGAGCACTCATGCCAACCACATTCATGCCGCATCCGCGCAAGCCACTTTGCCTTGATTAGCCGGCGCAGGGTGGTGCTTCTATACCATGGGTCAGTGTACTGACACCCGACCGAGCCTGAACCTAACTGGAGCGTCAATAGCCAGCCACTTGAATAGGACGGAAACGGGTAAACCGATGAATGTCTAGTGCCCCTGAACAACCGCAGTACCCGACGATTCAGGCAGCGGACGTATCCGCAATAAGTGAGCCTCTATAGGTGTTTGCCGTCAGTCATTGAACGGTGCAGCGAAGACAGACAAGTTCAGTTTGCTGACCCATGGTTACTACTTTGGCCCTTTTAAGGTGGTCAATTATTTTTTATTGCTTCTTGACTTCAGAAGGCTCATAGGTGTTAGGTGAATTATTCAAAATTCACAACCCAGTTTTTATTTGTATCTGATGGTGGCGTAACAGAAGGTAATTTTATAGTTAATTGGTGGATTCCTCCCTTTCCAGCAATTACTAATACCCATGTCCCCTTAAAAAAACCTTCACGCTGGTAATCTATACCTATGATACTTAAACCCTCGTTATCAGAGTGAATAGAGTCTTTATCGAGTTCGATAGTTTCTCCTGCGGGTGAAATCACAAATATTTTTATTTTTTCATTTGGAATCCAATTGTTAATGGATAGCTTAAACCCAGGTCTTTGACCTGCAACTTCTACGCCGTGGTCAATTTTTATTTCAACATTCTTTGGGTCGAATGCCTCACTAGAAGAAACTGTTCCAGATGTGGACATTAGCAAGAAAAATGACAGAGTTATTCCGATTAGATTTTGCATTCTGTTTTTCACCTAACAGTTATGTGACGCGCACGAATATTGACTTATGTTGCAGTTCATTCTTAGCATATTCTCAGGAATAAAATTATATAGCAATGGCCGGTATTGGCCGTTCAGCGACTATCGACACTCAAATTCTAATGACGGCTACCTGGAAGCGGGCATTCGATCATCGACGGTGAAAGACGGCAGTCGACCCAGTACTTTTAACGCCGCAATTTGCCTTCCAGCAAGATTGCATTGTTAGCTGTATTGTTCTTCACACTTGACCAGAAACAACAAGTTTGTTGCAGTAAGATGCAAAGTGTAGCTTGCTAAGTGCTCAGGAACCTTAGTTACTTCCGATCCCTGCCCATGACCGCCTTCTTTATTTCGTACTGTAGGGATACCACTCTCTAATAAGATCCTTACCGATGAGAATTGGTTTTGTAGATATTCAGGAACCAAATTATTAACTAAGCAACTATTGATAAGTTTTTTAGCCGTATCATTTGGATTGTATGTCCACGAGTGAATTTCATGGATGGACTTCATAAGGCTTTCAAAAGATTTTAGACAATCATTTAGGCATTCTTTATAGCGCTTATGCCTGTAGTGCTCATGAGCGGAGAGAAACTCATCATTTGCACCTTTATATCTTTTATTTGTTCCAAGAACCTTTAAGACTGGCT
>JAOUJX010000102.1 GCA_029882955.1 Gammaproteobacteria bacterium | reverse complement strand
CACAACGGATTAACAACGATGAAAGCCGGGGCGGATGAAAATATGCAGAGTTTTCTCGAATGCTCAGAGAAAATATATCGTAATTTTATGAAAGCGACTATTGGATAATCGAGTTCTAACACCGCATCGTATGAGGATTTAATAATATGAATTTAACCGAAGTCAAACCATCTGTCTGTCCGCTCGACTGTCCTGACACCTGTTCATTGTCAGTCGAAGTGGAAAACAATTTAATCAAAAAAGTAAAAGGCTCGCAGGTTAATCCTTACACCGCTGGTGCTATATGCGACAAGGTGGTGAAGTATTACCCCGATTTTGTGCACGGCAAAAATCGGTTACGCCAACCCATGTTGCGAGTCGGCGAAAAGGGCGGTGGAGAGTTTGAGCCGACCAGTTGGGGCAATGCGCTGTCTTTGATTGCGGAAAAAACCAAAGACGTTATCAAGCAATATGGCGCGGAGGCCGTATTGCCGTTTAACTATGCAGGGCCTCACGGCAAGTTGGCCGACGGCTCGATGGATCGTCGGTTTTTCCACAAAATGGGTGCGACATTGCTTGACCGTGGCCCATTGTGCGGTGGCGTTCGTGGCGCTGCTTATACCAGTTTATTTGGTAATGCGCCGGGTATGCCGCCCGAGCAGGCAGCCGACGCCGATTTGATCGCGGTCTGGGGCAATAATGTCACGGTATCTAATTTGCACCTCGCCAGGGTAATCAAACAGGCACGGGAAAATGCGGCCAAGCTTGTCGTTGTCGATCCCAAACGAACCCGTATCGCCGAGCAGGCACATTTGTATATCCAGATCGCACCGGGAACCGATGTCGTGCTGGCGCAGGCACTAGCCGCCGAAATGGAACGTCGTGGCAAGGTCGATACCGCATTTGTCAATCAATGGGTGGAAAGCGCTGACAGTTTTCTACAGCAGTGCCGTCAATATAGCCTGTCCGATGCAGCCGCAATTTGTGGCGTTGGCATTGATCTGATTAACCGTCTGGCTGATTTATACGCCAATGCGCGAACACTCGCCTGTTCCATCGGCAATGGTATCGAGCGGGGTAAGAGCGGTGGCTCTGGCTTGCGTTCGATCATGGCGGTATCGGTGTTAATGGGACAACTCGGGCGGCGGGGTGCCGGTATTATTGCAAGGCCGGGTCTGGCTTTCCCAGCGACGCCTGATCGACTACAAAGGCCTGATTTAATTCCCGAAGGTACGCGTACATTGAATATTGTCGATGTAGGTCGTCATTTGCTGAACGATGATCTTGACCCACCGTTACGCTCGGTATTTATTTACAACCATAACCCTGTCGCTACCCACCCGGATCAAAACCGTATGATTCGCGCCCTGTCACGATCGGAGTTATTCATTACTGGTATCGATGTAGCGATGACCGACAGTATGAAATATTGCGACGTGATTTTGCCAGCCGCTTCGCATTTCGAGTTTGATGACATCTACGCCTCATATGGGCATAGCTATTTGCAACGCGCCGAACCGGTAATTCCCTGCGTCGGCGAATCTTTACCCAATACGGAGATTTTTCGTCGTCTGGCCAAGGCCTTTGGTTATGAGGATGCTATGTTTGATGATGACGATCAGTCGTTAATGGATATGGCTTTCGATGGTGAGGATCCCAGGCTTGGCGGAATTAAACCGAGTCAGTTGTCGACCGATCAGGCATTTTTGATGAATACAGTTAATCAGGAAGAGGTATTAATGTGCAATACGGTAACGCCCGGAACGCCTTCGGGGAAGGTGCAACTATTTAATCAACACCTGGAGGATCAATACGGCTTTGGTATACCTCGATTTGAACCTGCCGAAAAGGACCGGGACTTTACCGTGATCAGCCCGTCATCGAAAAAGCGCACCAATGCGACCTTTGGCGGTGCTGAAGCCAGTTCCGGTGTAGAAGAGGTTGAGATTAATCCGCTCGATGCGGCAGCGAATAACATAAAAGATGGCGCAATGATTATCCTGTCCAACCAGAAAGGTGAAGTCGCGCTCAAAGCTAAAATCTCTTCAGCGACTCGACCCGGAGTCCTCTATACGCCCAAAGGAACCTGGTTGAATACCAGTAACACGGGAAGAACAGTGAACGCATTAATATCGGCTGACATGAAAACCGATATCGTCGATGGTGCCTGTTATAACGAAACTTTTGTTGATATAAGACTGGAAAAATAATGTACCTGCCAAAGCATTTTGAAGTGATCAATAACGACGAAATATTTGCGTTTATGCATGCCAATTCTTTTGGTCAGCTAATATCGAATGTGGATGGCAGGTTGTTTTCCACGCACATACCATTTTTGATCAGGAAAGAAGAAAGTAAACTGGTCGGGCATCTGGCCAGGGCAAATCCGCAGCATAAAACCATAGAGGGCCAGGAAATTCTGGTAACCATGCAGGGAGCGCATGACTATATTTCACCCTCCTGGTTCGAAACGCCGGGTGTACCCACCTGGAATTATCAGGCTGTGCATGTCTATGGGCATTGCGAGGTCATCGAAGAGCCCGAACACATAGCTGATATTGTCAATTCTCTAACGCATAAGCATGAATCGGCGTTTGATAAGCCCTGGCAACCTGAATACCGGGAGTCGATGCTAAAGGCTATTGTCGGTATTGAAATTACTATCAGCGAAATTCAGGCCAAGTATAAATTAAGCCAGAATCGATCTGAGCAGGATCAGAAACAGATTGTTGAGGGACTTGAAACGAAAGGTTCGATGGGGCTTGCTAGAGAAATGCGGCGAGCCTAATCATGACAATTTTTGTAAACCCTCCTAAAGCTGAAGACAGATTACAGTGGGAATCTTTGTATTACGGTTATGCCGAGTTTTATAAAGTACCAATGAATAAGGATATTCTCGAAACGGTGTGGTCCTGGATACAGGACGAGGATTATCCGTTCTTTGGATTACTCGCGAAAGATGAATCGGGCAATGCCCTGGGTTTTATGCACTGTCGAGAAATGCCGTCCCCTTTGAGAGGCGCCATGGTTGGTTTTCTGGATGATCTCTTTGTTAAACCAGAAGCCAGAGGGCAAGGTATTGTCGAAATTTTATACGAGTCACTAAATCAACTGGCTAGCGAGCAAGGTTGGCCGTTTACTCGCTGGATCACCGCCGATAATAATTACCGTGGTCGTGCCGTGTACGACAGGCTTGCTGATAAAACACATTGGGTAACTTATCAAATGCGAACAAATGAATGATCGTCATATACGGGAAAAATGTTTAGTATAGCGTTTGGTTAAAGTCCATCCTGAGATAAAATATGAGCGCCTTTCTAATCGTAGATACCAAATTATCCGACCCCGAAGCCTACGAGGATTATAAAAAACTCGCCAAACCTATCGCCGAAAAATTTGGCGGTAACTACCGTGCGCGTGGTGGCGAGCTGGATATCCGGGAAACCGATTTATGGACGCCAACGCGGGTAGTCATTATTGAATTCCCCGACATGGATAGCGCCCGTGCTTTTGTTGACTCGGAAGAATATGCACCGGTTAAAAAAATTCGAAATGCAAATGCAGAATGCACGCTGTTTATTGTTGATGGTGGCTAAGGGTTTTTCTTAATCAGTGAACCCGCACGCCTCGCGCAACTCGTGCAATACCGATTCTCCTTCAGTCACCGGTAATCCATCCTCGGTTAACTGGTTGATACGCGTCACGCCATCGACACTGCCGAGATCGGAAATATATTCGAGAATTTTTAGTGGATTAATTTCTTTGAGCAAATCACGCTCATTCCAGACTGAGAGGAACGAAATAATACCGTAAGCCCCCCAGTTGGATACGTCGGCGACTATCAATTCGTCGCAGGTGGTGGCGGCGGGGACGATATTGAGTTCTTTTAAGGCGCCGCCAACCTTGCCCATACCGATTTCATTACCACCGTCGCCAACCGCAATAGTCGGGCAGCGCGCCATATCGATGAATGAGTCAAAGCAGGCCGTGCGCGGGCTAATATCTTCTCCGCGCATATTATAATAACAACCGTCTGCCGCCTGTCCGGGGCGTTCGATAGAGACTACGGCTTCGGGCAGATA
The DNA here is from genome assembly GCA_029882955.1 of Gammaproteobacteria bacterium. Lineage (GTDB taxonomy): Bacteria > Pseudomonadota > Gammaproteobacteria. Next base: position 7,058 of record JAOUJX010000102.1, on the reverse strand, counting down.
TTCGTATAAAGCCATCAGGGCTTCGTGTTCACGTTGGTCATGATCGCCGACGCGAATTTCGTGGACTCTGTATTGTTTGGCCAGCGCCTCTGAAATCGGACGGCCGCAAACGATAATCGGTGTCGCACCTAAAGCTTCCAGAGCATCGTACAAAGCAATGGTGCCGACAGGCCCGTCGGTTTCGAAAGTTTCAACCACAGGGAAACCGGTTCCAATAAATACATGGCCTTTGCAGTTACGCAATATTTGTGCGGCCCGTAAACAATAACCGGGCTCGAGGTGGGGTTGTAGCGTTTTCATGCCACGCAGGTTACGCGCGACCAGGATATCTTCGATGGTCCGGCTAAGTGCCAGATCCGAGTTGATATTATTCATAGCGTCAGTTGCTCTCATTATTATACCTTTACAGGCTGCGTTCTTTGATAACGCGACTTTTCCAACCAGTGCAGGTTATGCGCCTGTTCGATGCTGATGGCTTCAAAGCGAACGCCTGAGCCCGGAGTGAGTTGCGCCAGTCTGGCCGTATCGAGTGGAATAACCGAACCTATTTTCGGGTATCCGCCGATGGTCTGGCGATCGTTCATCAAAACAATGGGCTGACCATCGGCCGGAATTTGTATGGCACCGTGGCAAATGCCTTCGGATAACATGCCGACCATACTGCTGTGGATGACTTCGCCTTCGAGACGAAAGCCCATGCGGTCGCTGCGTTCGGTCACCTGATAGGTCGAATTGAAAAAGCGCCAGTGCTGGATAGGGTCGAAGGCGGCCTGCTGGTAGCCTTTGACCACGCGCAAGGTGGCCTGCCTGCCATAAACGGGCTGATCCTGATCCGCAAGACGAAGCTGCAGACCAATCGAATTCGGTCGGCAGGGTAATCGATCGCCTGCCTGTAATTTATCGCCGTGCAGGCCGCCAATTTTTTCCCGTACTACGGTGGAGCTGCTGCCAAAACTCGGTTCGATATCGAATCCACCGGCGACTGACAGATAGCTACGAACGCCTTCACTGGCGAAGCCTGTCTCGAGGATGTCACCCTTTTTAATCGAACAGGTTTGCCATTGTGATATTTGCTTACCGTTTATTTTGCAGACGCTTTTCGCGCCGGTAATAACAATCGCCGTATCGACCTCGGCTTCGAGGCTTAAGCCACCAAAACTGATTTCGAGACAGGTCGCGTTTTCATCGTTACCGAGTAGCCGGTTGGCCCAGTCGAAAGCCATCGCGTCGAGCGGTCCGCCGGTGGTTAAGCCCAGGTGATGTGCACCGAACCGGCCACGATCCTGTATCAGGGTGAGTAAGCCCGGTTGCTTGACGATAAAACCACTCATAGCTCACCGCCGAGTCGAAGAAATTCATCACGATCGATGGCCTCAAAACGAATGCGATCACCCGCCTGTACCGGCATACTCGGCTGTTGCTCGGGATTAAACATACGGGTCGGGCAAAGACCGATTAAATTCCAGCCACCGGGTGACTGTGCCGGGTAGACAGCGGTTTGTCGGTCAGCAATAGCCACGGCGCCACGCGGCACTTTTTGTCGAGGGGTAGACAGCCGAGGTGCGGCGATACGCTCGTCGACTTCGCCGAGGTAGGCAAAGCCGGGCGCGAAGCCTATGGCATAGACGCGATATTCCTGCTGTTGATGAAATTCGATGACTTCGTTAATACTGATATTGCCGCGCTCGGCGATGATACCGAGATCGGGGCCGGATTCTTCGCTGTAGTAAACCGGCAAAGTGACCAGTTTTCCGCTATTCGATTCAGCCTGTTCAAGATTTAATAGTGCCTGTCGTAAGGCGCTTCGCACCGCGAATGGATCGCTCCTGTTTAAATCATAAATGACAAGCAAAGAAGCATAGGAAGGAACCAGGTCGACGATGATGTCTGCCATCTGCGCCTGGATTCTGTCTACTGCAATTTGAATTTTAGCTGAGACAGCAGGGCTGGTCTCTTCCCCAAAGTAAACGATAAAGGCGTCCTGCCCGGCGATTTCAATATTCAATGACATGGCCTAACTGGATTGACCATGAATAATGTTTCTAATTTCCTTTATTGCGGCGATACCTGCTTCGTTATCACCATGCACGCAGAGGGTGTCGGGAGAAAGGTTCAGTGTGTGTCCACTCACGGAAGTAACCGTGCCCTCGCTGCAAATCTGCTCGACCTGAGCGAGCATTTTCTCACGCGTATGCACGGCCCCCGGTTTTGCCCGTGAGAGCAATTTACCATCGTCGTCGTAGCAGCGGTCTGCAAAAGCTTCGAACCAGAGATCGATACCATGTTCGCGCGCCTCGTGACGATGCTGATCGGCCTCTGGCGTTGCCTGCAGCATTAATTTTATCGGGCGGTGATAGCTTGATACTGCCAGCATAACCGGCGTGCGAACCGACTCCTTGGCCATCATATCGTTATATAGCGCGCCGTGAGGTTTGACGTAAGCGAGCTCGACCCCCTGGTTTTTTGCCATACCATCGATGGCCGATATTTGGTAACTCACCAGCGCGACTATTTCATCGACCGAGCAATTCATCGGGCGGCGTCCAAAACCGACCAGATCGGGGTAGGCGGGGTGTGCGCCAGCCATGACATTGTGCTGCCTGGCCAGCGCCAGTGTTTTCTGCATCACCAGCGGGTCGCCACCATGAAATCCGCAGGCGATATTGGCCTGATCAATATGCGGCATAACATCTTCGTCGCGTCCCATAGTCCAGGAACCAAAGCTTTCGCCCAGATCACAGTTGAGTAGTAGCATAATCGGTCTTCCTCTACATCACAGCCAGATGGCTATTGGGTAAATCGGTCACCAGCATACAACCCGGCGCATGGGTAATGCACAGGGGTGGTTTGGCCTGTTCCAGTGCCACCTGAGGCGTGACGCCACAGGCCCAGAATACGGGTACTTCGTTTTCGCGAATGGTCACCGCGTCGCCGAATTCGGGCGTGTTTATATCCTTGATGCCGATTAAATCCGGGTCGCCGAAATGAATCGGTGCGCCATGTACCGAAGGGAAACGTGTACAAATCTGGATTGCCCGGATCGCACTGGATGGCAACATGGGTCGCATACTAACTACCATTTTTCCGCTAAATCGTCCGGCGCTGGCACAGTCGATATTCGTACGATACATGGGAACGTTGACGCCTTCGCTGACATTACGGACTTCGAGGCCATCGGCGATCAGTGCTTCCTCAAAGGAGAAAGAACAGCCAAGCACAAAGGTAACCAGGTCGTCGCGCCAGTACTCGCTAACATCGCTGACTTCCCTGACTAATTCACCACCTTCAAAAATTCGGTAACCGGGGATGTCCGTACGAATGTCCAGATCTTCGCCCAATTTCGGAATTCGATAATCCCCGGCAGAAGATGACATGCCGACGATCGGGCAGGGACGCGGGTTTAACTGACAAAATTGCAGGAAATCGTTCGCCCAGTCGGCTGGTAAAACACAGAGATTGCCCTGTACATAACCCTTCGAATAGCCGGAGGTATTACCGGTATATTCCCCCGAGCGAATTCTTTTTCTAAGTTCTATTGGTGATAAATCCTGATTCATAACTGGTTTACGAGGTGAATAATTTGAAGGCCATAGTATATAAATCGCAAGGATGAATACAATCAATCTCGGTGCGAGAATATAGGGAATTGGTGGTTGGAATTAGAGTAACAACTTGTTCAACTGATGGAGCCAGAGGGCAGGCGGGTGTTAGTTGTATGATTCTTTTAAAAAAGGTTACTGCATATCTTTTATGCATTGATCGCCCGGGTCATCATGATTACCACCCATTCCATCGTCAGCACGATTGCACCATTTGTCTCTGCCTTCATCTCGAACCCCAGGTAGCCTCGGTCGGTTCGTTTAGAAGATAGTCGTTTGCTGACCAGGGTGACGCTGACCTCCAGGTCCTCGCCGGGATACCAGGGGCGCAGCCATTTAAGGCTATCGATGCCGGGTGCCCCGACAGCCCCCGAATCGATCAGGACTGTTTCGCAGAAGGGGCGAAAACAAAGCAACTGAGTTTGAAAGCCGGATGCAACGAGGCTGCCAAAATGAGTTTTGGCGGCTTCCTCTTCGTCCAGGTGAAAACGTTGAGGGTCGTAGAGTTCGGCAAATTCGGTGATTTCTTCGGTTCTAAGGCCGGGAACTATGTAGTTAACAACAAGTCCTTCATCGAAGTTTTCGAAATATTTTTTTGGGTTCATAGTGGCTTAGTTTAGAGCTTGGTTTACCAATCCTGAGTAATTTACCTGCCTGCCAGTAAAATACAAATTCATTTGCTTCAAGATAAGGAATAATCTATAACGACGTTGCATTTATCGAGCAATATTCGATTGGCAAATCAATCAGTCATAGTTTCGGAGAACTCACGTGACCAATTCATCGCAGGCATCGGCTGAAGTCGATAAAAAGTATGTTTTACACCCTTATACCAACCTGAGTGGTCATAAAGATATAGGCCCATTTACTATCGTCGGTGGCGAGGGTATTTATGTCGACGATGATCAGGGTAATCGGCTCATCGAGGCGATGTCGGGGCTGTGGTGCACTTCGCTCGGATTTAGTGAGTCCCGGCTGGTTGACGCCGCGATGGCGCAATTTAAAAAATTACCTTACTCGCATCTGTTTGGTCACCGTTCGACTCAACCGGCAATCGAGCTGAGTGAGCGTCTGGTAGAAATCGCTCCCGAGGGTATTTCGCGTGCCTATCTGGTGAATTCCGGTTCGGAAGCGGTCGACTCCGCGATCAAGATGGTCTGGTATTACAACAATGCGCTGGATCGGCCCAAAAAGAAAAAAATTATTTCGCGTAAGCGTGCTTATCACGGTGTGACGGTGGCCGCAGGGAGTTTAACCGCTTTGCCTTATGTGCAGGATAGTTTCGATCTACCGGCCATCGACGTACTGTATTGTGAAACACCGCATTACTACCGTTACGGTCGTGACGGCGAGAGTGAGACCGAATTTACCGACCGCATCGTGAAAGAGCTGGAACAGCAAATCATCGATGCCAATCCTGATACGGTTGCCGCTTTTTTCGCCGAGCCGGTAATGGGCGCGGGCGGCGTTTTGATTCCGCCGGCAGGCTATTTCGAGAAGGTTCAGGCTTTGCTGAAGAAATACGACATCCTGTTTGTTGCCGACGAAGTCATATGCGGGTTTGGCCGTACCGGAAATATGTGGGGATGCGATACCTACGATATCAAACCCGACATGATCACCTGTGCAAAGCAGCTTTCCTCGGCTTATCAGCCTATCGGTGCGGTGCTGGTGAGCGAGAAGATGTATTCGGCATTTGTCAGCGGTAGTGATAAACACGGCGTTTTCGGCACCGGTAATACCTATGGTGGTCATCCGGTCGCTTCCGCGGTAGCACTCGAAACCCTGAATATTTATCGCGATGATAAAACAATTGAGCATGTACAAAGCGTCTCGAAAACTTTCCTGCAACGTCTGAAGGAATTTGGTTCGCATCCTTTAGTTGGGGAAGCCCGGGGTGTCGGCCTAATCGGCGCGTTAGAATTTGTAAAGGACAAATCCAGCAAAGAGCAATATCCGCCCGCCGACAAAGTCGGAGTGCAGGTCATGAATGCCGCGCGTACGCATGGTTTGATTACCCGTGCCTTACCGGGCGATGGTGTGGCAATTTGTCCGCCGTTGATTATTACCGAAGTTGAAATTAATGAAATGTTTGATCGTTATAAGCTCGCAGTTGATGAGGTTTACGCGAATATTAACGCTTAATCAGGATGAGTGTCGGGATGAGGGAACCATCTGCCGAAAAATATCACGGTAAAACGTTTGCGAATCTTGCCTCGACTTATTTTAATGCGGTCAGGCCTGCTTTTCTCTCGGCTTCAGTCTTACCCGTAGTAACTGCCCTGGCTTATGTACAGGGCAGCTTCGGTTCACTTGATTACCAGTTAGCGGCACTGGTGTTGGCTGGTATCGTATTCATCCATTGTGCTGCGAATGTATTGAACGATTACTTCGACGCTAACAATGGCAGTGATGCCAGTAATCGAAACCGGATATATCCTTTTACCGGGGGGAGTCGATTTATTCAAAATAAGGTATTAAGCGAGCGACAGATCCTGGTGTTCGGTGTTGCTTTATTTTCGTTGGGTTGCCTGGTCGGCCTGCTCATCGTTTATATGACAGGTCCTTTCGTCATCTGGACTGGATTGATTGGCGGTATTCTGGCTATCGCTTATTCAGTCCCGGGTGGTTTAGCGAGCAGGGGCTTTGGTGATCTGGTCATTGCGATTTGCTTTGGATTGTTGCCGGTGATTGGTACGGTGTACACACAGCTGGCGTCTGTTACAACCGACTCGATTTTAATCGGTTTGGTCATTAGTTGTTTCGTCGTGGCTATTCTCTGGATTAACTCCATTCCCGATAGAGAGGCGGATAAAAAGGCGGGTAAAAACACCTTGCCATCGCGATTAAGTGAAAAGCTAGCGCTACGTATCCATGCGGTCTGGTTCGTACTGGGATTTGGTTTGATTCTATTGACACCTTTGCTGGACAGAGGCTATCCCGCTTTGCTGGCAGTGATTCCTGCTACTGTTGTCGCGATATCTGTTTTCAAACAAAAGCTAATGCCAGCGATACCGTTTACTTTGGTCACGCATGCTATGGTTTGTGTTTTGCTGAGTGTTGGCTTTTTGATGTAGGTACCCGGACGATGACTTCTTATTCCCCTCAGGCCGATTCGACGGATCTTTTATTCTATGTTGTACACCATTAAGGTAGAGGCTGGGTAGTTGGCTTCTTTCAATTCTCTGGCCAGGCGTTTGACAAAGCTACGTGAACCGGCGATGTGGACATTGGATTCTGTCGGCGTTGCCTGAAGACGGGCTAGCTCGGAGTGAGTGAGACTAGAGTCGACAGTTGTGACTTGACTCACTTGCCAGCTGGCGTTCCGTTTGATCAGGTCGTTGACTTCGCGCAGTAACTCTTGCGGTTCATCGTCAGTCGATACATGAATTAATATGACCCGGGCCTGCTGTGCTTCGAGTTCGTACAGCAGGCTGAGTATTGCCGCGATGCCCGCAC
>JAOUJX010000101.1 GCA_029882955.1 Gammaproteobacteria bacterium | reverse complement strand
CCTGACCATACTCAAATCTTGAAACATTCACCGGCAACGTAGCCATACTGTCTATCAGCGGTATAGAACTAGTTAGCAAGGTGCCAATCATTAACCAACCCAGCAAAAGAGCAACATACCCTTCGAAAACCTGAAAGGCCATCAGGCCTATAAACACCATCGCACTGATCAGCACGATAACCCCTTTTCGATGCCCGGATTTTTCACTGAGGCTAGCAACCATTAAACCGACCGGAAACTGTGCCCACATCGCCACCGCGAGTATCATTGCGACCTGCCCCGGCGATAGCCCCCTACCTTCAAACCAGGCGGGCAGAAATGGCACATAGATACCGATAACCATAAATACCGTAAAAAGGTAGGTCGAAAATCTAAATGGCAACCATCTCATCATCGGATAGATCAAAATAAGGATTTCATCTGGTTTGCGAAATGCGTTGACTATACTCCTTCCCGGGGTAGAATGAAAAAAACTTCAATTACTGAAATTATTTTCACATGACTTCAGGCTGTATGAGATATATAAGCAATTCGAAGCACTGGTTGAAAGCCATGAGACGAGACCATGGATAACAGCCTGGCCATTCGCGCCGCGTGGCTTTCGTACATCGGTGGCTGTACTCAAAGTGATATCGCCAAACAGCTTGGCATCTCTTCGCCCAAGGCCCATCGACTGATTAACCAGGTGCAAAAGGCTGGTCTTGTCCACGTTTTTATCGATGATGTGCCGCATGAATGCCTCGCTCTGGAGGATGAAATTCAATCTCGCTTCGGACTCACCTCCTGTTCCGTAGCACCCTATTTGCAAAATGATACTGTCCAGAATTCTCTCGAGCTGTTCAACTCCGTTGGTGCAGCGGCGGGCAGATGGTTATACAGCCTACTTAAAAACGAAACACCTTCGATTATCGGCGTCGGTAAGGGTCGGTCTGTTGCGGCAATGACAGGAAATATCCCGAAACTGGATTTTCCGGCGTTAAAGATCGTCGCTGTTTCCGGCAGTCTGACCCGTAAATTGTCAGCTAATCCATTCGATATCGTACATAACCTGGCAGAACGCACCCAGGCTGATGGGTATTTCCTTCCGGTCCCGTATATCGCCCGGAACCCTGAAGAGCGCAACCTGTTGCAGCAACAGCCCAGTGTCGACGAAATACTGAACCTGGGGCGTAAAGCTGATACCTATATCATCGGGATTGGCGCAATCGACAGGGATTCAGAACAGGCTCATATTCGCCAAATGAAAATGGTCGATGATGAAGAGTGGTATGAATTACTTAGAAAGAACGTTGTCTGTGACATTATGGGTGAATTCCTCTCCATTGACGGTAAGGCGGTAGACAGCTATGTCAATAACCTATCCCTTGGTTTGAAGCTTGCCGATATAAAGGGAAGTCGAGTAATGGCCGTCGTGGGCGGCCACCAGAAAAGTGCTGCCGTTCTCGCCGCCCTGCGTACCGGGGTAATTACCGATCTGGTTGTTTGTGAAAAAGTAGCAGCAGGCCTGGTCAACCTGCTGGCAAAACAGGTGGCATGAACGTGACGAGAGCTGATATAAAATCATTCGACACGGTGGCGCGTAATCCCGGCCTTGATTTCGATCTTGATTGGGTTTACTCGGTAGCAGTCAACCGCAGTGCGGTTGAACGTCGAGCCAAAACTCTACCAGGAAGGCGGTCGGTAAAAAAACAATGGCAGGCAGCCTGGTTACTAAAAGCCGTCCGTTGTATCGACCTGACCACATTATCGGGTGATGATACCCCGGGAAGAGTGAAACGTTTATGTGCCAAAGCACGATCACCGGTTCGGGCTGATATTCTGTCTGCACTGGGGCTTGCGGACGCTTCTTTTCACACGGGCGCGGTCTGTGTTTACCACAACATGATCGCAACGGCTCAAGAGGCTCTGGCAGGAACCGATATACCGATAGCAACGGTATCGACCGGTTTCCCCGCCGGTCAAACCCCATTTGAACTCAAGATCATGGAAATCGAACGCTCGGTCACCGCAGGGGCTCATGAAATCGACATTGTGATTTCGCGCGAACTGGCACTAACTGGTAACTGGTCAGCACTTTACGAAGAAGTAAAAGCCTACCGCAAAGCCTGCGGTAACGCACACCTGAAAACAATTCTGGCAACCGGTGAATTAATGACACTACGCAATGTTGCGAGAGCGTCAATCGTCTGCATGATGGCTGGTGCCGATTTTATCAAAACATCGACCGGTAAAGAGCCAGTCAATGCAACCTTACCCGTCGCGCTGGTGATGACACGCATGATTCGCGAATACTGGGACCGGACTGGTTATGCCATCGGCTTTAAACCTGCCGGTGGTATCAGCAGTGCCAGAGATGTCTTGCAATACCAGTTTCTGATCCGTGAAGAATTGGGGCCACGCTGGTTAGAACCCGATTTATTCAGAGTCGGAGCATCCAGTTTGTTAAGTGACATTGAAAGGCAGCTGGAACATAACGTTTCTGGCTCTTACGCCGCGTATCATCGGCTGGCCATGGGGTAAATGACGTGGAAACTGAAAAATTAATGGCTTCGATGGCTTACGGCCCCGCACCTGAAAATAGATCTGCTGCCGATGCATGGCTGGCATCACACAACAATCGTTTCGGACACTATATCGATGGATCCTGGAAGGCCGCGAAAAAAGGTGCTTACTTTGAGTCCTTATTTCCAGCCACAGGGGAAAAACTGGCGGATATCGCTCAGGGACAGCCGGACGATGTCGATGCTGCGGTAAAGGCCGCAAAAAAAGCCCAGCCTAATTGGGCTGAATTGGGTGGCAAGGGCCGCGCACGGTATCTCTATGCACTGGCACGCCTGGTACAGAAGCATTCACGTATCCTCGCTGTACTCGAAACCCTGGATAACGGCAAACCGATTCGGGAAAGTCGCGATATCGACATACCCCTGGTAGCACGTCACTTCTATCACCATACCGGCTGGGCGCAATTGATGGAGGATGAATTCCCTGACATGGTACCAGTGGGCGTCATCGGCCAAATCGTACCCTGGAATTTCCCTTTACTGATGCTTGCCTGGAAAATTGCACCCGCCCTGGCTGCCGGTAACACGGTTATCCTCAAGCCAGCGGAATATACCTCGTTAACCGCGCTAAAATTTTGTGAAATTTGTGAAGAGGCTGGAATTCCTGCCGGAGTCGTTAATGTCGTCACCGGCGACGGATCCACCGGAGCGTGCCTGGTACAGCATCCGGATGTAGATAAAATAGCCTTTACCGGTTCGACTGAAGTGGGTCGACAGATCCGAGAAGAAACTGCCGGCAGCGGAAAAAAATTATCCCTCGAGTTAGGCGGAAAATCTCCATTCATCGTATTCGACGATGCTGATCTCGATAGCGCGGTTGAAGGAATTGTCGATGCAATATGGTTTAACCAGGGACAGGTCTGCTGTGCCGGTTCACGATTGCTGGTACAGGAAGGAATTGCCGATCGATTTATTCGAAAATTGCAGCTGCGTATGACCAACCTGCGGCTCGGTAATCCACTGGACAAGTGCATCGACATGGGCCCGATCGTCGATCCGGTTCAGCTGAAAAAAATAACGGCGATGGTAAACGAAGGCGTTAGTGACGGTGCTACGCTATGGCAGGCACCGATTGAGCTTCCAGGAGATAGATTTTATCCACCCTCGTTGTTAACCGATGTATCACCCGCATCCAAAGTAGTCCAGGAGGAAATTTTTGGCCCGGTACTCTGCGCGATGACGTTTCGTACCCCGGCGGAAGCGGTGGAACTTGCTAATAATTCCGCTTATGGTTTAGCCGCAAGTGTATGGAGTGAAAGTATAAACCTGTCACTCGACATTGCCCCGTCATTGAAGGTTGGCGTGGTCTGGGTGAATACGACTAATCAATTTGATGCCGCCGCAGGATTCGGCGGCTGCCGAGAATCTGGCTTCGGCCGGGAAGGTGGTCGAGAGGGAATGTTTGAATACATGAAACCTCGTTACGAAACCGAAATGAAGCCACTGGCTGAATTGAAGCCCAATATTGCAAAGCCCAACCTGCTCCAGCAGGGCCTCGACCGAACTGCCAAAATGTATATTGGTGGCAAGCAGACCCGTCCGGATGGTGGGGCCAGTACTGCAGTATATAGCAGTGCCGGGGTTCTTATGGGGCATGTTGGCGAGGGTAATAGCAAGGATATTCGTAATGCAGTAGAGGCCGCTTACAAAGCCAGCGGCTGGGGCAAATCAGATCCACATAACCGTGCTCAAATTCTCTATTATATCGCCGAAAATCTGTCCGCACGTGCCTCCGAGTTTGGCGAGAGAATTAAAGCCTTAACCGGCGTTAGCACCGCCAATGCCAGGCGCGAGGTTGAAATATCAATCTCTCGCTTATTCAGTTACGCCGCCTGGGCTGACAAATATGATGGTCAGGTTCACAGCCCACCGCTCCGGGGCGTTGTCCTCGCGATGAATGAACCGGTTGGAATAATCGGCATGGCCTGTCCGGAGACTCTACCACTTCTTGGCCTGGTATCCCTGGTGGCACCCGCGCTAGCCACGGGCAACAGAGTAGTGGTTGTTCCTTCACAGACTTTCCCATTGATTGCTACCGACTTTTACCAGGTGCTGGATACTTCCGACGTGCCACCTGGCACCATCAATATGGTTACCGGAGATCGGGACCAGTTAATGGATGTACTGGCCTCGCATGATCAAGTGGATTCGATCTGGTATTTCGGTTCGGCTCAAGGTAGCACCAGGATAGAACGGTTGTCGGCAAGAACGCTGAAACGCACCTGGGTGAATCAGGGTTTGGAGCGCAATTTTTCCGCTCAACAGCAGGGTGAAGGGCGTGAGTTTTTACGTTTTGCTACGGACGTAAAAAATATATGGATTCCTTACGGGGAATAAATCGATTACACATCAGTAATCAGACTATCAAAAAATACTCATTGAATTGAGGAGGTATGAAAAATGAAATTGTTACATAAACTGGCTACCGCTAGCACGATATTAATGCTGTCATCCGCCGCTCTCGCTGTCGATATCAAACCGGCTGTCGTCTTCGATATGGGAGGAAAATTCGACAAATCGTTTAATCAGGGCGTTTACGATGGCGTCGAGCGATTCAAAACAGAAACCGGGATTTCCTACCGCGAATTTGAAGTGACTAACGAGGCGCAACGTGAGCAGGCGATTCGTAAAATGGCCCAACGTGGTCTGTCACCTATCATCGGAGTTGGATTTGCCCAGGGCCCGGCTATCGAGAAAGTGGCATCAGAGTATCCGAATCTAAAATTCACCATTATCGACAGTGTTGTAGACCTGCCAAATGTACAATCAGTTGTATTCAAGGAACATGAAGGTTCATTTCTGGTTGGCATACTTGCGGCCATGTCCTCCAAAACCGGCAAGGTCGGGTATATCGGAGGTATGGATATACCCATGATCCGAGCCTTTGGATGCGGCTATGCACAGGGTGTAAAAATGGCCGATCCTAGCATTGAAGTCATTCAAAACATGACCGGAACCACGCCGACAGCCTGGAACGATCCGGGACGAGGTGCTGAACTTTCACGGGGGCAGTTTGACCGTGGGGTAGACATCATCTATGCCGCTGCCGGCGGTACCGGTGTCGGAGTTTACCAGGCAGCCAAGGATGCAGGGAAAATGGCGATTGGTGTTGACTCGAATCAGAATCACATACATCCGGGCACCATGCTGACCTCGATGTTAAAGCGTGTCGATGTCGCCGCTTATAACAGCTACAAGGCCGCCTATGAAGGTAACTGGAAAGCGGGGATTCATGTACTCGGACTGAAGGAAGATGGTGTTGGATGGGCCCTGGATGAGCATAACGCATCGATGATTACCGATGCAATGAAAGCAAAGGTTGAACAGGCTCGGGCCGATGTAATATCGGGAAAAATCAAGGTACACGATTATCGCTCAAATAACGCCTGCGATATCTAAAGATCGGCTTTAGTCAGCATGAACCACTCATCGCAGATTGTCGAATCAGCTGAGCAAACGGTGGCGGAGATGTCTCCGCCACCGGCAATTGAGTTACGAAACATCAATAAATCCTTTGGTGCCGTTCAGGCAAATCGTAATGTAGACCTGATAGTTCAAGCGGGCACTATTCACGGTATTGTTGGTGAAAATGGTGCTGGCAAATCAACTTTGATGAGTATTCTCTACGGCTTTTACGAAGCGGATGAAGGATCGATTCAGATCAACGGTAAACCCGCCAGAATCAATAGTTCGCAGGCGGCAATAGCTGCGGGTATCGGCATGGTGCACCAGCATTTCATGCTGGTTGCCAACTTCAGCGTATTGGAAAACGTCATGATGGGTGCCGAAAAAGGATTTTTATTAAAGAACAGTATTGGACAGGCCCGAAGAAAATTGCGCGAACTCTCCGAGAATTATAGTCTTCACGTAGACCCTGACGCCTTGACCGACGACCTGCCAGTGGGACAGCAGCAACGGGTGGAAATCCTTAAGGCACTATTTCGCAGTGCCGGAATTCTGATCCTGGACGAACCTACGGGTGTACTGACACCGCAGGAAACAGAACAACTGTTTAAAATTCTGAGTTCGCTTCGAGACGAAGGCGTAACCATTATCCTGATTACCCATAAGCTCAGGGAAATTATGGCAATAACTGATAACGTCTCCGTTATGCGTGATGGTGAAATGGTAGCTCATTGTCAGACAGCCGAAACCAGTACCGCAGAACTCGCCGAATTAATGGTGGGACGAAAAGTCAGCGCAGCAACCCGTTCAAGAGAACAATTCCTCGGAGATATCAGGCTTAAAGTTGAAAATTTGAGCGTTGCCGGCAGCCTGGGTAATAAATTGCTCGATGATATCAATCTTGAAGTTCGTTCAGGTGAAATCGTCGGAATTGCAGGCGTATCCGGTAATGGACAGAGCGAGCTTCTCGAAGTACTCAGCGGTATCCGACCGTTAAGCCAGGGTCAAATCACCATAAACGGCCAACAGTTTAAAGCCGAGGACAGTTATAACGCTGCTGATATGCGTGAGTTAAAAGTGGCCCACGTACCAGAAGACAGGCATCGAACGGGCATGGTAACCGCAATGTCGGCCTGGGAATCTCTGATTCTGGGCTATCACCATGATAGCCGCTACAACAAGGGAATATTGTTTGATCAGGCCGCTATCCACGAAGAAGCAGAGCGACTGATAAAAGAATTTGACGTACGTCCAGGAGACCCCGAAATCAAGTCAGCTAATATGTCTGGCGGCAACCAGCAAAAACTGATTCTCGCCCGTGAAATAGATAAATCGCCAGAAGTGCTTATCGTCGGTCAGCCAACGCGGGGGGTCGATATCGGTGCAATCGAATTTATTCACGGTCAGCTCAACCAGCTTCGCCAGAGAGGCTGCGCCATCTTAATGGTGTCCGTTGAGCTTGACGAGGTCTTAGCCCTTAGCGATCGGATTCTGGTCATATTTGATGGCCGTATTGTCGCCGAGGTGAACGGTAACGAAGCCGATACCATGACATTGGGTTTAATGATGGCTAACGCCCATGAGCCCAGATCCAGTCAGAACTTAAAAGGTGATGCGTGAGCGACCTACTGCAACCACTACCTCGCTGGATAGACGTTGGTGTTATTCCGGTTTTAAATGTATCAATGGCCATGATTGTATCGAGTATATTGCTACTCGTCGTGGGTATCGAGCCAGTCGAAGCCGTTACCATCATGTTGCATGGAGCCTTCGGCTATGACGAGGGTATCGGCTATACCCTGTACTATGCGACTAATTTCGTCTTTACCGGACTGGCAGTCGCTATCGCTTTCCACGCCGGGCTGTTTAATATCGGTGGTGAGGGCCAGGCCTATATCGGCGGACTGGGTGTCGGACTAGCTATGTTGCTACTGGATTCGTCGATGCCGGCTTTTTTGCTACTACCGATTGCATTGATCATGGCTGCATTATTTGGCGGGGCCTGGGCGCTGATTCCGGCCTATCTTCAGGCCTATCGTGGTAGTCACATTGTTATCACTACCATCATGTTCAATTTTATCGCATCAGCGATCATGGTTTACCTGATGGTTAACGTACTAATCATGCCCGGCCAGCAATCGCCGCAAACACGCGAATTCGCCGAATCAGCCCAACTACCTTTCATGCACGAAGTGTTTGCGTGGTTTGGTGTCAATATATCGCAATCACCGCTGAACTTATCCATAGTCTGGGCGGTAATCTGTTGTATCGGCCTGTGGTTATTTATCTGGCGTAGTCGATGGGGTTACGAAACTCGTGCGGTAGGCTTCAATGAAAAGGCCGCAGTTTACGGGGGCATCAATCCAAAGCGGGTCGTCCTGATATCGATGTGTATTTCCGGCGCATTGGCAGGCTTTGTCGGATTCAATGAAATCAGCGGGGTACACCATCGTTTAATATTGAATTTTACTGCAGGATACGGGTTCACCGGTATTGCGGTTTCGCTAATGGGTCGCAATCATCCCGTTGGTATCGTATTAGCCAGCCTGCTTTTTGGGATGTTATATCAGGGTGGCGCCGAACTGGCTTTCGAAGTTCCAACGGTCACTCGTGAAATGGTTGTGGCAATACAGGGT
The DNA here is from genome assembly GCA_029882955.1 of Gammaproteobacteria bacterium. Taxonomy (GTDB): domain Bacteria; phylum Pseudomonadota; class Gammaproteobacteria. Next base: position 2,529 of record JAOUJX010000101.1, on the reverse strand, counting down.
TTTGTAATTCTATTCTCAGGAGCATTGGCTTATATGAGCACACCTTTCCTGACCCGCCTCTATAACCGATGGAAATAAAGCGTTGAAATGAGCGATTTATTTCTAATGATCATACTAACATTCGACGCGGCTTTACGCGTCTCCACACCACTTATTCTTTGCGCTATGGCAGGACTCTTTTCCGAACGTTCCGGCATAATCGACATCAGCCTCGAAGGTAAGATGCTGATGGGCGCGTTTATCGCGGCGGCGGTCGCCGCAGTCACCGGGTCCGCCTGGCTAGCGTTAATGGCCGCTATCGTAGCAACCATGCTAATGTCCGCATTACATGGCTTCGCCTGTATTACCCATCGAGGCAATCATGTCGTCAGTGGCGTGGCAATCAACATCATGGCATCAGGGCTAACCATCGCGCTCGGACATGCCTGGTTCAAACGAGGTGGTCAGACACCCAGCTTGCTCGCGGATGCCCGTTTCATGCCGATGGAATTTCCTTTTGCCGAGCAGGCCGGCAATATTCCGATAATCGGAACAATTTACAAAGAATTACTCAGCGGTCATAACGGTATAGTCTATGTTGCGCTGGGTCTGGTAGGACTGGTCTGGTGGATTATTTATCGTACCCGTTTCGGTTTGCGGGTTCGAGCGGTTGGAGAGAATCCCCAGGCGGTCGATACCGCCGGTATTTCAGTTTCATGGCTTCGTTATCGAGCAGTACTGTTAGGTGGAGTCCTGACGGGTATAGCTGGCACTTATCTTGCGATCGCACAAAATGCCGGATTTGTCCGTGAAATGACCGCTGGGCAGGGTTATATCGCCTTAGCTGCTCTGATTTTCGGGAAGTGGCGTCCTCTACCGGCTCTCGGTGCCTGCCTGATGTTCGGCCTGCTGGATGCCGTCGCGATCCGCCTTCAAGGGGTTGAAGTGCCGATGATAGGCGAGGTACCCGTTCAATTTATTCAAGCCCTTCCCTACGTATTAACAGTAGTATTGTTGGCGGGTTTTATTGGCAAAGCTACTCCACCCAGGGCCATCGGTGTGCCCTATGTAAAGGAACGATAATGAACCAGGACTTATTACAGGCCGCCAGGAATGCCATGGGTAAAGCTTATGCACCCTATTCCAATTTTTCGGTCGGTGCCTCAATTCGAAGTACCGGCGGAAATATTTACAGTGGCTGTAATGTTGAAAATGCCGCCTACCCGCAAGGCTGTTGCGCCGAAGCCTCTGCAATTTCTGCCATGATTGGAGCAGGTGAACGACAAATCAGCGAACTTTGTGTTATTGGTCCCGGCGATGCTCTGGTAACGCCCTGCGGCGGCTGTCGTCAGAAAATTCGGGAATTCGCTAATGACAACACCCCCATCCATATCTGCGGACCGGAAGGGTTACGTCGCACACTGACCCTGGCAGAGTTACTGCCTCTCTCATTCGGGCCGGAAAATTTAGACACGGTAAGAGGAAATCAATCATGAGTGGCCAGATTAAAGCTTGCACACAAATAATCCAGAGCAAGATAGGCGAACGTAAGCCAAAGATTGCCATTATTCTGGGTTCCGGTCTGGGCCAGTTTGCAGACACGATCGCCGATGCCGTGACAATTCCCTATTCAGATCTCCCCGGTTTTCCGCATGCCGGAGTCAGCGGGCACGCTGGCCAATTACTGATTGGAAATATTGGCGATTCGACGGTGATGGTTTTACAGGGTCGTGCCCATTATTACGAGAGCGGGTCAGCAGATGCCATGAAGGTGGCTGTACGATGCATTGCCGACCTCGGATGCGAGACCCTTTTACTAACCAATGCAGCTGGCAGCCTGAACCCTGATGCGGGACCCGGAAGTATTATGTTACTAACCGATCATATCAGTTTTACTGGTGTCTCCCCTCTATTTGGAGAACCGGATGATAGCCGTTTCGTAGACTTGAGCGATGCCTATGATATCGATATTCAAAACCAGTTAAAGACCCGGGCTGATACTATGGGTATTACGCTACATGAAGGAGTTTACATGTGGTTTTGCGGGCCCCACTTCGAGACTCCCGCAGAAATTCGTGCGGCAGGAATCCTCGGAGCCAATGCAGTGGGGATGTCGACCGTGCCCGAGGTCATTCTTGCACGGCACGCGGGGTTGAAAGTAGCAGCGATGTCAATTATCACCAACCTGGCCGCAGGTATGAGCGAAACCAAACTGAGTCATAGCCAAACCATGGAAAATGCGGCTAAGGCTGCCAAAGATGTCTGTAACCTGCTGACCTCTTATTTGAGCAATCCGAACTAAAAAGGATAATAATCTATGCTGACACAGGAAATCATCCGTAAAAAACGTGACGGCCTTGCACTGAGCGATGAGGAAATCCATTTCCTGGTTGCAGGCATAACCGATGACAGTATTAGTGAAGGTCAGATTGCGGCCTTTGCAATGGCGGTTTACCTGAATGGTATGCAAAATTCCGAAACGGTTTGCCTGACTCGCGAGATGAAGGACTCAGGCGAAGTGTTAAGCTGGGACCCAGCCGACTATCCCGG
>JAOUJX010000468.1 GCA_029882955.1 Gammaproteobacteria bacterium | reverse complement strand
CCAAAGCAGGGGATCATTTTCAAAATCAATATCAACTACCGAACGAAAGTTCCGGCTTTGTTCCTGCAGCCACTGTATGACGGCAGGTTGCCTGGGTACGGCCTCTAGTCCACAGGCCTGTCGAAAAACGTAATGTGCAAAACTGGCGGGTATGTTTCTGAGTTTTTGTAGCAATGCCCACGCGGGTTTTTCGCTGATACTGAGATACTGGTTATCAGGATCTAGCGAGCGTTGATGGGCGCACACACAGACGCTCATGCACAGGCGCATACAAATTAGATCGAAGAAGATCTGGATCTCAGCCGGGTTTAACGCAAGCTGCTGATGATAACCCCTGATAATAGCAACGGCCGCGTCGAGCGGGTGGTCTTTGCCGAGCATGGCATAGGCCGCCGCAACTGCGGGTTCGGTCACCGTCCAGGAATACACCATATCGCCGAAATCGATGATACTGCTGACCTGTTGTTGCCAGGCAGAATCACCTTCGATCAAAATATTATTGTCATTCGCATCGTTGTGAATCGGGCTACGCCTGAGCTGGTTTTCGAGTTCTGGTAAGCTTTCGCCAAATCGCGATTCGAAATACTCGACCAGGGTGCGCTTTTCGCGACTGGCGAGCAGGGGTTTAAATTTATTCAGGGTATCGAGCACTTCGTGCATCTTCCACAACAGTGGCCGGTCCAGTGCCGGGTGTTCAAAATCGAGTAGTGACTGGTCGACGGTCGCCAGCGTGCTGCCAAGGTCGTAAAGTAATTCAGGAAAGTGTGGATTTACTTCGGATAGCAACCGGCCTTCGACGTAATTCAAAAGCCGACACAGGTGTTGCTTGCCGGACTTATCTTCGATGCTTTCAATCACCCTGCCATTGACGGACTCCTGGCTAATCGTTTGATGGGAAAAGACACTGCTTTTTGCTAGCCTCTGAAACACCAGGTGCTGGCACTCGAGTATGCTCTCGGACTCATGCTCGTTGGCGATCTTAAAAACGAATTTGCCGCTATCTGTTGTTACCAGATAGTTCAAATCGCGTTCGCCATTTAAAACCCGCAATTCACCATCGAGATTAAACAGCTGGCTGACCAATAAGGTCGCTTCGGGGATGCTAAAGTCGGGCAACAGGCAGCTGTCGGTCATGGGGAAGCAGGAAAGTTTAAACTGGTAGTTTACTAAAGAAAGTTGGTCTACTCTAACAATTGATGTCGCTTACTTGCTGCAAGATGTCGTGGGCGTCAAACTGCAACGGCTCCAAATTCGATATTTTTGGAGTTAAATAATGAGGAGTGATTTATGTCTCTGCGCCTTGGCATAGATACCGGCGGTACTTTCACCGATGCTGTACTGGTAAACGATGATAAACAGATTATCGCGGCCGAAAAAAGCCTGACTACGCGTTTCGATCTGAGCGCCGGTATTGGCGATGTGGTAGGAAAATTGCCGCAAGGTTTGCTATCTGAGGTCATCATGGTGTCGCTGTCGACCACCCTGACGACTAACTCGGTGGTTGAAGATTTGGGTGCGCCGGTTTGCGTGCTGTTACCCGGTTATAACGATGCGCAGGTGAAACAAAGTGGCTTGCTCGATATCTTACCGCCACAGCTTATTGTCACTCTAGAAGGTGGATTTGACGCGGTCGGTAAAGAGCAGCAGCCCCTGGATGAAACCAGCGCGCGCGAAGCCATCCTCAAGCTACAGGATCAGGCCTCGGCTTTTGCCATTTCCAGCATGTTTGGCACCCGAAACGCCGATCATGAAAACAGGCTGAAGGCGATGGTGAATGAACTCACCGCTATGCCGGTTATCTGTGGTTACGAACTGGCTTCCAGCCTGGGCGCACCGAGGCGGGCACTCACCGCAGCCTTGAATGCGCGTATGGTGCCGCCGATCAAGGAACTCATCGGCTCAGTGACCAAAATTCTCGATCGGCATGAAATAGAAGCCCCTTTGATGATTGTCAAAGGCGATGGTTCGCTCGCCAGCCTCGAAAATGCTATCGAAAAACCAATCGCGACGGTGTTATCCGGCCCGGCGGCCAGCGTCATCGGCGCCTGCCAGCTCAGCGGTCTGCAAAATGCGATCGTTGCCGATATGGGCGGTACTACTACCGATATTGCGGTGGTTAGCAATGGTCAACCCGAACTCTGTGCCGACGGCGCCACTATCGGCGACTGGCAACCGATGGTCGAGGCGGTGCGTGTCAGCTCGGTTGGTCTCGGCGGCGATAGCGAAGTTCGTTTTGGCGGCCATAAAGGCCTGAGCATCGGTCCACGACGCGTTATTCCTACCAGTTTACTCGGGCATTTATACCCGGAAATTATTCCGAAACTGGAAGCACAGTTAAATGGTATGGTCAGCGCGCGCAGCAATCGATTTGTTCTGCGTCTGGAAAATAATACCGCGCTCCTGCAGCAACTGAATAGAACCGAGCGCGAAGCCTGGGATGCCCTCGGCGAGGGCCCGCTGGAGCTCGAATCGATCGTCGTCAATAACCGGGAATATGCACGTGCGCTGGCAAAGCTGAAGCGACTTGGACTGGCCATTTATAGCGGATTTACACCCTCCGATGCGGTACATGTGCTGGGTATTAACTCGCACTGGAATAAGCGTGCGGCTGAGTTGTCGGCGAATATCTGGATGCGACAAATGCGGTTTCTCTATGGTTTCGGTAAGTGGCAGGCGGATGACATCGAGTTTGCCAGCCGACAGGTTTATGATCAGGTAATCGAGATTATTCGCCGCCTGTTAATTGAAGTTGGATTAAACGAATCCGAGTTAGCTAATGGTAAAG
>JAOUJX010000467.1 GCA_029882955.1 Gammaproteobacteria bacterium | reverse complement strand
AGTATGCGCTCATTCTTATGGATCTTGCTTCCCTAATGCTACTGTATTTTCGACTATTACACTTAAAAATCAAATGCGTCTTATTGAATTTTAGTAAAATTCCAAACCATGGAAAAAATTAACGAATACGATTACATAATTCTTGGCGCGGGCTCAGCAGGTTGTGTTCTGGCAAACGAACTCAGTCAGGATTCCAGTAACCGGGTTCTCATCCTCGAGGCTGGCCCGATGGATCATAAACTGATGATTCACATGCCGGCTGGTGTTCATGCCGCTTATAAAGATCCTGGTATTAACTGGAATTACGAGAGTGAAAAAGAAGCCAGATTAGAGGACCGAAATATAACCTTGCCGCGTGGAAAGGTGATCGGTGGTTCTTCATCGATTAACTCGATGGTTTATATGCGAGGTCACCCGAAAGATTATGATTACTGGGCCAGTAATCATCTGTTGCCGTCCTGGGACTATGCCCAGTGTTTACCCTATTTTAAAAAATGCGAATCTTCGGATCGTGGTGCCGATGACTGGCGTGGTGGAGCGGGTCGTCTAGGGGTGACAAAGGGCAAGTTAGAAAATCCTCTCTACGATGCATTTTTTGAGGCGGGCAGGGAGTCTGGTCAAGGCTATTCCGAAGATCTGAACGGGTTTAAACCCGAGGGGCTTGCACGGCTCGATAGTACCACCCGTTATGGTCGACGATGTAGTGCCGCGACTGCGCATTTGAAACCTGCACTCTCTAGACCTAATTTGAGCCTTAAAGTGAAGGCCCTGGTACATCGCGTTGTGATCGAAAATGGTCGGGCCCGCGCGGTTGAGTTCAATCATGGCGGCAGGCTTCATACGGTACAGGCCTCTAAGGAAATCATTGTATCTGCAGGAGCTATCAAGTCACCGCAGATATTAATGCTCTCCGGCATAGGGCCATCCGATCACATTAAAGAATTCGGGATTGAATCGACTCATCATTTACCCGGTGTGGGTCAAAATTTACAGGATCATCTTAATATTGGCCTGGTTCACGAATGCACTAAAGCAGTGACTTTTGATCGAATGGCCCGGCCTTTGCGCCAGCTTGCGCTTGGGTTGCAATGGATTTTTACCCGCAAGGGTTTTGTTGCTTCGAATGTCTGGGAGGCAGGTGGTTATATTCATGGATACTCAGAAGTTGAATTTCCCAATCTACAATATCATTTTGCTCCGATTCATTATGAATATCATGGCAGCAAAATGAAATTATTCCAGGGTTTTACCACCCAGCTAGACCAATTACGCCCACGCAGCCGGGGTCAAATTCGCCTGCTGTCGGCAGACCCTGCGCACCGCCCGGCAGTTTATTTTAACTACCTGTCGGATCCTTTTGATACGGGTGAACTGGTGGAAGCGGTTAAGCGGATTCGTGAATTAATTTCGCAACCTGCATTTGATGAATTCAGAGGCAAAGAATTATTTCCAGGGCCTGCTACTCGAAGTGACAGAGAAATAGAAAGTTATGTACGAAGCCATGCTAACACCGATTATCACGCTAGTTGTAGCTGCCGAATGGGATCAGGAGAAATGGCGGTCGTCGACGAACAAATGCGAGTGCATGGCCTGGATGGTTTACGCGTCGTAGATGCCTCGGTGATGCCGGATATTGTCAGTGGAAATTTAAACGCTCCGACGCAGATGATTGCATTGCGTGCGGCTGATTTCATTCTGGGTAGGAAGCCTTTGCCAGAATTTCACGCCAGTTTTCATTTTCAGCGTTAAATATAAGTTCTAATCGATTAACTGGACTGCCATATTCGCCAATTTCGGGGTTAGGGCACCATATTCAAAGGCTTTTCCGCTCGAGGCATTTCCCTCGATAGCGCGCTTCAAAACACCCTGTAATATTGCGGCGAAGCGGAAGAAGCCGAAAATTAGATAAAAATTCCAGTTGGGTATGCTGCCGATATTTCGGCTTTGACAATATTGCGCTATATATTCGCTTTCGTCAGGAATTCCAAGCGCTTTACGGTCCACCTCGCCAAACCCTGATATAACGTCGTTTCTACCCATTCGCCACTGCATGCATTGATAAGCCAGATCGGCGTAGGGATGCCCCAGGGTGGAAAGCTCCCAATCCAGCAGAGCGATAATCTTTGTAGAAGTTGGATGAAAAATCATATTATCCATCCTGAAGTCACCGTGTATCAGGCTGACTTCGCCACCGTCATCGGGCATGTTTGCGGGCAGCCATTCTATTAGATGATCCATGGCAGGGATGGTTTCAGTTTCGCTGGCTCGATATTGCTTGCTCCAGCGACTAATCTGGCGTTCGAAATAATTGCCGGGTCTGCCGTAGTCCTGTAGTCCCGCAGACTCGATATCGACATCATGAAGAGCGGCAAGTACGCGGCTCATTTCGTCGTAAATAGCGCTTCTCTGGGCTGCATCGAGTTCGGGCAGGGTAGGGTCCCAGAAGGTTCTTCCCTGTTCGTAACTCATGATATAAAACAGGCTGCCGATCAGTTCGCGATCTTCACACAGATGCAGTGCTACCGGGACGGGAACATCACTTTGTTGCAATGCTTTTATCACGCGAAACTCCCGGTCTACCGCATGCGCAGATTTAAGCAACTCGCCGGCTGGTTGCCGGCGTAACACGTACTGTCCAGATTCTGCGGTAAGTAAATAAGTTGGATTAGACTGGCCATCCGGAAATTTCTCGGCGACTTTTAGAGCCTTGAAGCCGTTAACCTGTGATTCGAGATAACGGCCCAGGAGCCTGATATCAAGTGGCGAATGATCCATCAATTATACTTC